>NZ_QUDG01000010.1:0-121811 GCF_003474415.1 Butyricicoccus sp. AM05-1
CTTATTTAGTATATCAAAACCAGAAGCGTTTGTCAAGAACTTTTTTCGATTTATTTTTCAATCAATTTTCGTTCATCGACTCGATTCTATTTTGACCGCTGTCGAAACAGCTTATTCAGAATACCAAACTTTTCACCGTTTGTCAAGAACTTTTTTCAAATTCTTTTTGGTACGCTGAACCGCTGTTTGAAAACAGCTTATTCAGGATACCATCGTTCCCCCTGTTTTGTCAATAACTATTTTTCATTTTTCTGCATTTTATGCAACCCCTTGAGATACCGCCGTAAATCTGCTATACTGAATATATTATATAAAGATTTGTGAAGAGAAAAAGGAGGTGTCGGCTTGCCTATCAAGATAGCCGACAGTCTGCCGGCACGCGCCGTATTGGAGAGCGAAAACATTTTCGTTATGACCGAACACCGTGCCGCGACACAGGACATTCGTCCTCTTCGCATCGGTTTACTCAACCTGATGCCATTGAAAATCATTACCGAAACCCAGATCCTGCGCTGTTTATCCAACACGCCGATCCAGATCGAGGTCGATCTGATCCAGACCGAAACGTACCATTCCAAAAATACGCCGGAGGATCATCTTCTCACCTTCTACAAGACGTTCGACGATATCCGCGACCAGAAATATGACGGTTTTATCATCACCGGTGCGCCGGTAGAGACCATGCCGTTTGAGGAAGTCGAATACTGGAAGGAACTGACCGAGATCATGGACTGGACTAAAACGCACGTTCATTCCACGCTGCACATCTGCTGGGGTGCGCAGGCCGGTCTGTATTATCACTACGGTATTCCGAAGTACATGCTGCCCGAGAAAATGTCCGGTATTTTCAAGCACCATGTTCTGCTGCCGAAGGAGCCGCTGCTGCGCGGCTTCGATGATATCTTCTGCGCACCGCACTCGCGCCACACCGAGGTGCGTGCCGCCGACATCCGCAAAAATGATCGTCTGACCATTCTCGCGGAGTCGCACGAAGCCGGTGTGCACATCGTAGAGGCAATGAACGGCCGTCAGATCTTTGTGCTGGGTCACGGCGAGTACGACGCCGACACGCTCAAAAAGGAGTATGAGCGTGATCTGGCCAAAGGCATGAACCCGGAGGTGCCGCGCCATTACTTCCGCAACGATGATCCCAACGAGGACGTACTGGTGACCTGGAAGGCACATGCCAACCTGTTTTACACCAACTGGGTCAACTACTATGTGTACCAGACAACACCGTATTATCTGGACAAAATGTAATACCAAAGCCGCTCATCCATTGGATAGCGGCTTTTTTCACACAAAAAAGGGAGTATCAAAAGATACTCCCTTTCGTTTTACAGGTTCTGCTCTCTTCCCTCGTCTGCTGCGCCGACCAGATGGCACAGTGTCATCAGGCTGTCCGACAGATGCACGTTTTCGACCGGAACGCCCAGTCCCTCCAAATGAAGGTCCTCGCCGGTGAAATTCCACAGACCGCGGATACCGCGCTCTACCAGACCGTGTGCGATACGCGGGGCATCTCCGCGCGGAATGGTGAGCACCGCCACATCCGGCTTGTTGCGCTCAATAAACTCCGCAAGCGTATCCGCGCTGCGTACCTCATGGCCGCCAAAGCGCTGACCGATGAGCTGCGGATTTGCGTCAAACGCACACAGCAGTTCAAAGCCGCTGGCAGAAAAGTTAAAGTTATTAAGCAGTGCACGACCGAGGTTGCCGGCACCCAGCAGAATCGCCGTGCGGCCGGTCCGCAGACCCATGATCGCACCCAGCTCCTCCTGCAGTTTGTCGATATTATAGCCGTAGCCCTGCTGACCAAAGCCGCCGAAGCAGTTAAAGTCCTGACGAATCTGCGAAGCGGTCAGTCCCATGCGCTCTGCCAGTGCTTTGGAGGAGATACGCTGCTCCCCTTCAGCCTTCAGCTCACAAATATTCCGATAATAGCGAGGCAATCGCTGAATTACCGCTTTGGAAACCTCTTGCTTGTGTTCCACAGACCCTCTCCCTCTCTCAAATTCTATTTCTCGTGTAAATTACAACTTAGCGATGGTATCCAGCACATAATCGGTAAATTCCTGTGCAGTTGCACCGGTATCACGACCGGTAACAACAACCTTGCGCTCCTCTACCATGCAGATATCAAGTGCGCGGTCGAGCTTCTTCGCCAGTTCGATTTCACCGATGTGCTCAAGCAGCATAACAGCTGCACGCAGTACGGAGGACGGATCCGCGTACTTTGCGCGGCCTTCCTGTACCATACGCGGCGCAGAGCCATGAATTGCCTCGAACATCGCATAGCGCTTGCCGATATTGGCAGAGCCTGCCGTGCCGACACCGCCCTGAATCTCAGCAGCCTCGTCGGTGATGATGTCGCCGTACAGGTTCGGCAGAACAACGACCTTGAAGTCGCGGCGGCGCTTGTCATCGAGCAGCTTTGCGGTCATGATGTCGATGTACCAGTCGTCAAACTGTACTTCCGGATACTCCTTGGCTACCTTCTGGCAGGTATCGAGGAACTTGCCGTCGGTGGTTTTGATAATATTCGCCTTGGTGACGCAGGAAACGCGGTTCTTGCCGGTCTTGCGCGCATAGTCGAAGGCCAGACGAGCGATACGCTCGCAGCCCTGCGAGGTAGCTACGGTAAAGTCGATGAACAGATCGTCATCAATCTGTACGCCCTGAGAGCCGACAGCGTAGCCGCCCTCGGTGTTCTCGCGGTAGAACGTCCAGTCGATACCCAGCTCCGGCACCTTTACCGGGCGCACGTTGGCAAACAAGTCGAGACCCTTGCGCATTGCAACGTTTGCGGACTCTACGTTCGGCCACGGATCGCCCTTGCGCGGGGTCGTGGTGGGGCCCTTCAGGATAACGTGGCACTTCTTCAGCTCTTCCATAACGTCGGGCGGGATTGCGCAGCCGAGTTCAGCACGGCGCTCGATGGTCAGACCGTCGATCACGCGGAACTCCACCTTGCCGGCCTTTACCTTGTCTGCCAGCAGAACCTCCAGCGCATGCTGGGCCATGCCGGTGATCATCGGGCCGATGCCGTCGCCGCCGCACACGCCGATGATCAGCTTGTCCAGCTTGGAGTAATCAATAAAATCGTCCTGCTCCTTCATATCCATGATACGCTTGCGCTGGCTCTCTACAACTGCCTCAAATTTATCCAGAACAGACTGGTCGATAGACATGGTTTTGTCCTCCTACACCATTGATATTATTTTAACAAAAGAAAATATGGCTGTCAAGTCCGACCAGAGAACCCACTTGGCTCTCCGGCCGGCATAACGTCTTGACTTACTTGCTCTGCTGACGTGCGTACAGCAGCGTACCGCCTGCAAGCAGTGCGTGACGCTGGCGCTCGGAAACCTCACAGTCGGCCTTGAAGGTCTTGCCGCCGCAAACAACGGTGACCTGCTCGCCGTTCTTCACTTCCTCGAGCACGTTCGGCAGAGAGATTTCATCCAGCAGATTGACTGCATCGTAATCCGCCGGATCGGCAAAGGTCAGCGGGATGATGCCGGAGTTGACCAGATTTGCCTTGTGAATTCGTGCGAAGGACTTGCACAGTACGGCCTTTACGCCCAGATACAGCGGAACGAGCGCTGCATGCTCACGGGACGAGCCCTGACCATAGTTTGCGCCGCCGACAATTACGCCGCCGCCCTGCTCCTTGCAGCGGGACGGGAACTCCGGATCGACGTTGATGAAGCAGTAGTTGGAGTAGTACGGCACGTTCGAGCGGTACGGCAGCAGCTTTGCGCCGGCCGGCAGGATGTGGTCGGTGGTGATGTTGTCCTCGGTCTTGAGAACGACCTTGCCGGTGTAGGATGCCTCGAGTGCCTTGCCCAGCGGGAACGGCTTGATGTTCGGACCGCGAACGACCTCAACCTCAGCCGGATTCTCGGCCGGCTTTACGATCATGTTGTCGTTGATGGTGAAATGCTCGGGCATTTCGATCTCCGGCATCTCACCGAGGGTGCGCGGATCGGTCAGCACACCGGTCAGTGCAGACGCTGCTGCAACCTCCGGAGAGACGAGGAAGATCTGTGCATCCTGGGTGCCGGAACGGCCCTCAAAGTTGCGGTTGAAGGTACGCAGCGATACGCCGCCGGACTCCGGCGACTGGCCCATGCCGATGCAGGGACCGCAAGCGCATTCAAGGATACGCGCACCGGCCGAAATGATATCCGCCAGAGCGCCGTTCTGCGCCAGCATGTTGAACACCTGCTTGGAGCCGGGGCTGATGGTCAGAGAAACCTCCGGGCTTACGGTCTTGCCCTTGAGGATGGAGGCAACCTTCATCATGTCGTAGTAAGAGGAGTTGGTGCACGAACCGATGCAGCACTGGTTTACCTTGATCTCGCCGATCTCGGATACCTTCTTGACGTTATCCGGCATGTGCGGCATAGCAGCCAGCGGCTCCAGTGCGGACAGGTCTACGGTGTACTCCTCGTCGTACTCTGCGTCCGGGTCGGAGGACAGCGGTACCCATACGTCGCCGCGGCCCTGTGCCTCGAGGAACTTCTTGGTCGCCTCATCGGACGGGAAGATCGAGGTGGTAGCGCCCAGCTCAGCGCCCATATTAGTGATGGTGGCACGCTCCGGTACGGACAGGGTCTTTACGCCCTCGCCTGCGTACTCTACGATCTTGCCGACACCGCCCTTGACGGTCATCTGGCGCAGTACGTCCAGAATAACGTCCTTCGCAGATACCCACGGCGACAGCTTGCCGGTCAGGTTGACGCGGACCATCTTCGGCATCGGGATGTAGTACGCACCGCCGCCCATTGCGACTGCAACATCCAGACCGCCGGCACCGAACGCCAGCATGCCGATGCCGCCGCCGGTCGGCGTATGGCTGTCCGAACCGATCAGGGTCTTGCCCGGTGCGCCGAAGCGCTCCAGATGTACCTGATGGCAGATGCCGTTGCCTGCCTTCGAATAGTAGATGCCGTGCTTCTTAGCGACAGAACCGATATATTTGTGGTCGTCCGCATTCTCGAAGCCGGACTGCAGGGTATTGTGGTCAATGTAAGCGACCGAACGCTCGGTCTTGACCTGATCGACGCCCATCGCCTCAAACTGGAGATAAGCCATCGTGCCGGTGGCATCCTGCGTCAGCGTCTGATCGATCTTAAGGCCGATCTCCTGACCCAGTGCCATTTCGCCGTCTACCAAGTGCGCTTTCAAAATCTTCTGCGCGATTGTCATACCCATGTGTGTTTCCTTCGCTCCTTTATGTCCCGACGCGAAAGTCTTTCGCTTTCGCGCCCCATTCTCGTCAGAATGGGTGGTTGCGGCTTCCACAGCCTTCTCCACGGTGCAGCTCGCACCGTGCCCCAAAAAACAAAAATAGAAGTGGTGTTCGCATACACGAAACCACTTCTATTTTACAACATTCTATCGGTTTTGCAAAGCACTTTTCACCGCAGTGATTTGAAAAAGTTCAAGCCTTTTTCTGCGTTTTTTCAGCAGAATTACTGTTTTCGTCAGAAAGTCACTTGTATTTGTCGAAAAAGCGGTTTCGCAGCAGCTCAACTCACTTGTTCTCCTGCCATGTACCTTCCTCGGTCACTTCGATGACGCTGCTGGTCATATCCAGCTTGCGGTTTTCAAACGCTTCGCGGTTGTTCTCGTAGATGAGACGCAGACCCTCGAGCGTCAGGTTCGGGTCCACATCGTCGATAAGGTCGCAGTATTCCGCCATCATGCGGCCCATGCCGCCGGTAGCGACTACTCTTGCCTTGCCGCCCAGTTCCTTCTGGATATCCGTGATGATACCGGTCAGCGCGCCGACATAGCCGCGCACCGCACCGGACTGCATGGACTGCACAGTGGTCTTGCCGATGGCATTCTCCGGCCGCTCAATGTCCACGCGCGGCAGCTTGGACGCCTTGAGGAACAGCGCCTCCATCGCCACCTTCAGACCCGGGAAAATCGCGCCGCCCTGATACGCGCCGTTCTCGTCGATGGCGTCAAAGGTAGTCGCCGTGCCGATATCCACAATGATAAGCGGCTTGCCGTACTTGCGAACCGCAGAAACCGCGTTGACCAGTCGGTCCGCGCCGACCTCGCGCGGGTTGGCATAGCAGTTTTCAATGCCGATATCCGCATCGCGGCCCGCGATGACCGGCTGCACATACAGATACTTGCGGATGGCATTGATCAGCGTATACATCACCGGCGGCACGACCGACGCGATCACGACCGCCGTCGTTTCCGCGCAGCTGATCTCGTGGAAGTGGTAATACTGCGCGATCAGCATGCCCAGCTCATCCGAGGTGCGCTCAGAATTGGTGGAAATGCGGAACGAGCCGCGCAGCTTGTCTCCGTCATATAAACCGAACACCATGTTGGTGTTGCCTACGTCGATTGCTAAAAGCATAATGTTCTCCTAATTTTCTATTTCTCTTACAGACTCTCTTTTCGCAGCAGACTGCCGTCCTCATCGACCAGCTCGAGCAGCGTAGCCCGTCCGTTCTCGACAGTCAGCCGAGCATAGCTGGCCGGGCCGCCGCGCGGCAGACTGATGCTGCCCGGATTGCATACCCACACGCCGTTCTCCCGCTCGAGCATCATGCGGTGCGTATGCCCGAAAAAAGCAAGCGCGCAGTGCTCCTCGTAAGCCCGCTGCGGCACAATGCCGCTCGACAGCATGCCGACGCGCTCACGGTGGCCGTGCGTGATATAAATCCGCACGCCGCCCGGTGTCACAACCGCATTCAGCGGCACATCAGGGTCGAAATCGTTGTTGCCCCGCACGCGGTAGATCGGCATGGCCGGGAACACGCGCTCGATCTCGCGAGCATCCTCGGCGTGATCACCTAAGTGAATGACCGCATCCGGTTCTTCCCTGTCTACCGCAAAGGCCATTGCCATGTTATAGCCGTGGGAATCTGCAAATATCAGCACTTTCATGTTGTTCCCTCTCTCTGCGCCGCACATATAGCTGTATTTTACACCGAGTATCCCGCGATGTAAAGTAATTTTCTTGCGATCAGCCACAATTTATTTCCCTGTGCACACACTTCTCCTCCCGGCGGCATATACTGTCATGAAACAACTTCTTATGAGAGAGGACGGGACGCGAATGGATCAGAACGAACTGCTCCGCAGACTTGCGGCACAGGCCGGTGGAGATGCAGCACTCGAACGGCTTTCCGGTGCGCTCGGCACCGCAGACGGCAGACGTGCGGTCGAGCAGCTGTCCGCACAGCATGCCGCTGAGCTGGAACAGGCCGCAAAAGCCGCGCAAAGAGGTGACATGCGCAGCGCAGCGCAGGCAGCGCAAAAACTCATGCAGACACCCGAGGGTGCGCGGCTTGCCGCTCAGCTTCGGCACATTTTCGGCAAATAAGGAGGCTTTTGCATGGAAAACGATATGCTTTCCTCGCTGCTGAGCGACCCGGAGTCACTGCAGAACGCGATGAAAACCGTGTCCGACCTGCTCGGCGGTCAGCCGTCCGCACAGGCAGAGCCGCAGAGCACCTACGATCCGGCCTCCGAAATGATGCAGAAGGCGCTTCCGGTCATCGGCGCGATCGCGCAGAGCGGGCAGAATGCCGTAAAACCGGAAAAACGCGCACTGCTCGGTGCGCTCAAGCCGTTCGTTGCCGAGGAGGTCTCCGGCCAGTTCGACCGGGCACTCCGGCTGGTGAGCATGGCGCGAATGGCCCGCGCGGCACTCGGACAGGTGAACCGCTCTGCAGACGATACCGCGCCGCGAGCCTTATAGGAGGTGCTGACCCATGTATAACCGCTATCTTGCCGCCGCAGAGCAGACCGCACCGGAAACAAACGAACCGCCGCAGAGCAGCACCTTTTCCGGTCTCGGACGCACGCTGAATGAGCGTCTGCAGGGTGTCCGGCTGGACATGGATACTATGATCGCCCTGCTCATCGTGTGGTTCCTGCTAATGGACGATGACGGCGTGGTGGATTGGGAACAGTTTCTGCTCACCGCCGCCCTGCTCCTGTTTGGGCTGTGAGTACATGAAAAAACTGCTGCACCGAAGTTTATGCAGCAGTTTTTATTTATCATGTTGAATAATGGAAAATGGAGAATTGAGGATGGAGAATGAAGGTATCGTGCATAGCACGATTATTTAATCCGCGCCTTCGGCGCGTACATTCATTTTCCATTCTCCATTTTCCAATTACAAAATAGGTCCCGAGCCATCATCCTTCTCCTTGGTGATGGACTTGATCACAACAGTATAGCTGTCGCCCTCCTCTGTGGTGACATCCACCCGGTCACCGACCTTTTTGCCGAGCACCGCCTTACCGAGCGGTGCCTTGCAGCTGATTCTGCCGTTCAGCGGATCACACCGCACGGTCGTTACCACCTGAATGGTATCCGTGTCATCATCGTCCTCAAACAGCAGCTCCACCTTATCGAACAGACCGACCTCATCCGCGCCCGCTTTATCCTCAATCACATGCGCGGATTTAATCATGCGCTCCAGATAGCGGATGCGGCTGCGGTTGCGGTTCTGCGCCTGCTTGGCGGCTTTGTATTCAAAATTTTCACTCAGGTCGCCGAACGCGCGTGTGCGCTTGACCTCCTCGATCAGCTCGGGCATCAGCTCCAGCTTGCGGTGGTCCAGTTCCTTCTGCATCATTTCAATGTCCTGTGCGGTCAGATCGTCATGCATAGCTTTTCATTTCCTTTCATGCTTCCATGCTCATGCCTTAGATTATATGCTGTTTGACGGAATTTTGCAACGCCTGTCCTCCCGTCAAATTTCCGCATGGTCAACTTCACGTGATAACCGCGCAGAATGTTCAACAATTTGCACAATTTTCTATTTTTCTGCCATTTTGATTTGCTGTATCGTTTTCTATATGATATACTGTTGCTATACACCTGTACACCACAAAGCAGGGTGCCGACGTTTTCCGTTGGCCGCCCTGCTTTTTTGCTGTGTAAGGGAGAATCACAAAAAGGGGAATAAAAACATCATGGGAACTGCATTTTTGCGGCAGCTTCAGCAGGAATTCAAGGGCTATAACGGGCAGAAGCTGGCCAAGGACCTGATGGCTGGTCTGACCGTTGCGGCAGTGGCGCTGCCTCTGGCACTGGCGTTCGGCGTATCGGCCGGTGCAACAGCGGCCTGCGGCCTGGTTACGGCGATTGTTGCCGGTCTTATCATCTCGGCGCTGACCGGCGGCTATTATCAGATTTCCGGCCCGACCGGTGCGATGGCAGCCATTCTCGGCTCGCTGATCGCGACCTACGGCATGCAGGGCATGTTCGTGGCAACCTTTCTCGCCGGTGCGCTGCTCATCCTTGCGGCTGTGCTGCATCTCGGCAACCTGACCGCCTTCGTACCCGCGCCGGTTATCACCGGTTTTACCTCGGGTATTGCGGTCATCATCGCGATGGGTCAGATCGACAACTTCTTCGGCACGCACTCGGAAGGGGCCAGTGCGATTGCGAAGATCATCTCGTATAAGGATCTCGGCTTTCATCCGGATATTGCTACCACGCTGATCGCGCTTTTTGTCGTTCTGCTGATGGTGTTCTTCCCGAAAAAGTGGAACGCGGTCGTACCGGCCTCGCTCATCGGCATTATCATCGCAACTGCGGCAACGATGATTCTGAAGCTCGATATAGCAACCGTCGGCGAGATTCCGAAAACGCTCATGCTGCCGGATCGTCTGTCTCCGGCACAGATTGACTGGAACACGGTTCCTGCTCTGCTGGCACCGGCATTCTCCATCGCGGTGCTGAACATGCTCGAAAGCCTGCTGTGCGGTGCGTCTGCCGGCCGCGCGACCGGCGTCAAGCTCAACAACGATCAGGAGCTGTTCGCACAGGGCGTCGGCAACATGGTGCTGCCGATGTTCGGCGGCATTCCGGCAACTGCCGCTCTGGCGCGTACCTCGGTAGCGGTTCGCTCGGGTGCGCAGACCCGTCTGACCGGCATCTTCCATGCGGTCGGTCTGCTGATCATGATGTTTCTGCTCGCGCCGGTCATTCAGAATGTGCCGCTGGCCGGTCTGGCAGGCGTGCTGATGGTCACTGCATGGCGCATGAACGAGTGGCACGCCATCAAGTACATGTTCAGCCACCGTTTCAAGGGTGCCATGGCGAAATTTATCGTCACCATGATCTGCACCATCGTATTCGATCTGACGGTTGCGATCGTAGTCGGTGTCGGTCTCGGCCTGATCCTGATGGTTGCCCGTCTGTCCAAGCTGCAGATCAACTACGAGCGTGTTGACATGTCCCGTATCAAGAACAACGACGAGGCGCTGAGTGAACGTTACCGCAACGCAATGGTCGCTTACATCACCGGTCCGCTGATCTTCGCCAACATCGATACCATCGAGCAGCTGACCGAGCGTGTCGGCACCTGTGATACGCTGCTGCTGTCCATGCGCGGCGTGCCGTATATTGATATTTCGGCGGCACAGGCGCTGATGGATATTCTTCGTTCGCTGCACGAAAACGGCGTGGATATCGTACTGTGCGGCCTGCCGAGCAGTGCCATGAATATGATGCACCGCTCCGGTATTTATGATATGGTCGGTGAACAGGGCTTCTACTGGAGCGTAGAACGTGCTCTGCTGGACCTTCGTCCGTATACCGGCAAAAAGTAACAATGCACAAGGCGTATGTTTGAGACATACGCCTTTTCTCTCGTGAATATTATACAAATTCTTTTCATGGTTTTAATGCAATATAACGAAATTGCGTATTGCGTTTTTTCTGAAATGCGCTATAATAATATCGTAATCAGAAAGAACAGAAAAAATGTTAGCAGCACCCGTCAGAAGACGGATTAAAGGAGGCTCATTATCATGACTAAGAAGAATTACATCCGCACGCTCGGTACGATCGCTGAATCCATGTTTATGCAGAACCCCAGCTACTCCTGGAGAGGCAGCACGGCTTGCCGCGATTTCTCCAAGACCCGCAAGTAAAATAAACAATAGAAAGACCGCTGTATGATTGTACAGCGGTCTTTTTCCGGTTTGCGCGGTGGAAACACCACGGATTCCCCGTCCGGGCACTTGACAAAAGCCCGTCAGACCTTTACAATAATACTGTTGTCTGCAGGGTTAGTTCATCGGTAGAACGGTCGCTTCCCAAGCCACAGAGGCGGGTTCGATTCCCGTACCCTGCTCCAAAAAAACACAGCCATCCAAATGGATGGCTGTGTTTTTTCATATAACGGGTGCCGAATCAAACGCACGGTTTCGCCCGAAGAGCAAGAGAAGCTCCCCGGAGAGACCCGTGTCGCGCCGCTCGTTGATGCGAAAGCTGTCCTCGGCTCTATGTACTTAGCCCTTGCGGATATCCTTAATGAGCTTTTCCTTCTCCTTGGCTTCCTTCTTTTCTTCCTTGAGACGCTTTTTCTCCGACTCGTACTCCTTGCTCGGACGCTTGCCGCAGTAATGAACCTCATATCGCTCGATACAGTCCTTGATCACCTTGACTGCCACCGAACGCGTCAGCGCGTCCGACGTTGCGGTGTACTTGTGCTCCAGACTCTTGTAAATCTCGAAGAAATGCGCGATCTCGTTGCCGTGATGCGGCGGCAGCTGGTCGATATCATGATAATAGTTCCAGTTCGGGTCCTCGAACGGAATGGCGATGATCTTATCGTCGATCTCGTCATCATCAATCATGCGGATCACACCGATCGGATAGCAGTCCACCTCGACCATCGGGTCAAGCGTTTCACTGCACAGCACGAGCACATCCAGCGGATCGCCGTCGCCCGCATAAGTGCGCGGAATAAAGCCGTAATTTGCCGGATAATGCGTTGAAGTATACAGAATACGATCCAGCCGCAGCAGACCGGTCTGCTTGTCCAGCTCATACTTTTTCTTGCTGCCTGCCGGAATTTCAATGACTGCCGTAAAGCTCTCCGGCGTTACGCGACTCGGATCAATGTCATGCCAGATGTTGATCATATCTGATTCTCTCCCTCTTTCTTCTTATTTTATATCCAGTATAACAGAGCTTTTCATTTCCCGCAAGACCTGCGGAGGAAAGAAACTTTTTATGCATTTTACATGAAACACATTGTTCCTTCACAAAAGCGCAGTATAATAGTAACGATAGAATGACGGCGTATGCCACCGCGAAGGGGGATATGATATGACACAGAAGATTTGGGAGCAGGGCTGCACCCAGAACCGTGAGCTTTCGTGGCTGCAGTTCAACGCCCGCGTGCTCGCCGAGGCGGAGGATGAGAACGTGCCTCTGCTCGAGCGTTTCAAATTCCTCGCAATCTTTACCAGTAATCTGGATGAGTTCTTCATGATCCGTGTCGGCAGCCTGTGCGACATGGCCGCCGTGGACAAGGAGCATACCGACAGTAAATCCGGTCTGACCGCCAAAGAGCAGCTGCATCTGATCTACAAGGCGGTTGAGCCGCTCTATGCACGTCGTGATGCGGCGTTCTCCGATGTGGACAGCAAGCTGAGTGCGATCGGTCTGCGCCGACTGACAATGGATTCGCTTGCGCCGGACGAACAGAAATACATCAAGCGGTATTTCAAGGATATCATTGCGCCGGTTCTCTCGCCGCAGATCGTGGACTCGCACCATCCGTTCCCGCACCTTGAGGGCAAGGTGCTGCATATTGCCGCGCTGCTCAGCCACAAGAAAACCGAGCGGCTCGGTCTGCTGCCCGTACCCGCATCGCTGCCGCCGGTTGTGTTCCTGCCGGAGACACCGTCGCGCTATATTCTCACCGAGGACATTCTGCTCGCCTACGCTGACCATGTGTTCGAGATGTACGACGTACTTGAAAAGACCGTGCTCTGCGTTACCCGCAATGCGGATATTCAGGTGGACGACGAGACCTTCGGCGTAGAAGGCGGAGATTTTCGCAAAAAGATGGAAAAGCTGCTGCGGCAGCGCCGCCGCATGGCTGTCGTGCGCGTAGAAATCAACCGTCCCATCAGCAACCACTTCAAGGAGCACTTCCGCAGCCGCTTTGAGGTCAGCGATGCACAGATTTTCCTGTCGCGCACAGCACCGCTCAAGCTCGGGTATGCGTTCTCGCTCGGCGAACACCTGCCGGAAAAAAAACGCGCATTTCTCAGCGACGCGCCCTTCACGCCGCAGCAGCCGGCCATGCTGTCTATCGGTCAGAGTCTGCTCAAGGCCGCTCTGCAGCGGGATATTCTGCTGTCCTATCCGTATGAGAGCATGGAGCCGTTCCTGCAGATGATTCGTGAAGCGGCAAACGACCCGGCTGTACTGGCGATCCGCATCACGATTTACCGGCTGGCAAGCAAGACAAAGCTGGTCGAATACCTGTGTGCTGCCGCCGAAAACGGCAAGGACGTTACCGCACTCATTGAGCTGCGCGCGCGCTTTGACGAGCAGAACAACATTGACTGGTCCGAACGCATGGAAGAAGCCGGCTGCAAGATCATTTACGGCTTTGAGGATTACAAGGTGCACTCCAAGATCTGCCTGATCACCCGCAGAGAACGCGGAGCCGTCCGCCATATTACGCAGGTCGGCACCGGCAACTACAACGAGAAAACCGCCAAGCAGTACACGGACGTGTCGCTCATCACGGCGGATGAACGCATCGGTCAGGACGCAGGCGCGTTCTTCAACAACATGGCGCTCGGCAACCTGTCCGGACGCTACAGCCGCCTGTTCGTCGCGCCGACCAGCCTGAAAAACAACATTCTGGCGCTGATGGACGAGCAGATTGCCAAAGGCAAGGACGGTTACATCCTGCTTAAGTTCAATTCGCTGACCGATATCGATGTAATCGCCAAGCTGCGGGAGGCATCCTGCGCAGGCGTCACAGTCGAGATGATCGTGCGCGGCATCTGTTGCCTGCTGCCCGGTGTGCCGGGCCACACCGAGAACATCACAGTAACGAGCATTGTCGGACGTTTTCTTGAGCATTCCCGCATTTATGTGTTCGGCCGCGGTGACGAGGAAAAAATGTATATCTCCTCCGCCGATCTGATGACACGCAACACCGAACGCCGCGTTGAAATTGCCTGTCCGATTGACGATCCTGCCGTCCGTACCCGCCTGCATGATATTCTCTATGCCATGCAGCACGATACTGTCAAGGCGCGTGTGCTGCAGCCGGACGGCACCTACTGCAAAAAGCCTGCCGTTCAGGACCCCATCTGCGCACAGGATCTGCTTATGCAGCAGGCCATTGAGAACGCCCGCAAGCAGGCCGCACAGCCTGCGCCGCATCCGGGTTTCCTCGAGAAAATCCGAAAATGGTTCTCCGGTTCCTGAACAAATGGACTGTCGAAAACTTCGTTTTCCCGACAGACTGAAAAAGAGAGGCTTCAAAGCCTCTCTTTTTCTATTTATTCTGCAGTTTTCTTTGCCGTCTTTTTTTCCGGCTTGCCAATCTTCTGATTGATGTATGCCGGAACTTCCTTGAGCGGAATACCGAGTGCAACCGAAAGCTCGCTGTTAAGCAGTTCCTCGGCACGTTTGCGGTAGCGCTGATCGACCTGACTGACACGGCGTCCGTGCCGACGCGACTTGGCGTAAACCGTCTTGATCAGCTGCACAAGCTCCTCGCAGTCGTGGCTCTGCAGCGCCGCCTGATAATGCTCATTCGCCATGCGGACGCTGTGACAGACAAAGTGGTCCTCTTCGATGTCAGGAATAGAATTGATGAGTTCCTCTGCTTTTTCACGGGAGATCACCGGACGGGTAAACACCGGCGAATCCGTCGGAATATAGATGGTCTCCGTGCCCGTTACCGGTACCAGCGTATAGTACAGCTTATCCTCCTCGGTCTCGAACGGCGGCTTGCCGATTGACTCTACCCGGCACACACTGTTGGTTCCGTACACAATGAACTCTCCTGCCTGATACATCAAGATGCCTCCTCACACATCGCGTTTCATTCTGTTTCCGTCATCCACTTTTTCTGATATAATTATAGCACATTCCCCTGCAAATTGTAAGTTTTATTTGCTCTTTTCCTCATTTTTCGGCAATTTGACGTATATTTTCGCTGTAAAACCGCACGTCCGTGCGCAAAATTTCTCCTGCATATGAAAAAGCACCGTACATAAAGTACGGTGCTGAGACTGTCGAAAAACTTCGTTTTTCCGACAATCTGTGTTTTGACTTTGCAAAACACGGACGTCCGAAAGTTCCCATGCGGAAACTTTCTCCCTCTGAAAGTATGAAAACCGAGGTACACGCCCTCAGTTTTCATGCATTTGCGCCGCAAATGCTATTTCATGCGCGCTGCCGCGCGGCAGCGGCAGCAGCGCTAAAACGGACTTTATTGACAACCCGAAGCACCGTACATAAAGTACGGTGCTTTGGGTTTCAGCTTTTAGCCTTCGATTGCCGTGTAATCATCCGGAACGGTGATGCCCAGTTTCTCGCAGTTAGCCTTGTTGTACATCTTCGTGAAGTTCGGTGCGGCCTGTACTTCCATATCGCCCGGGTTTGCGCCGTTGGCGAGGATCTCGTAAGCCATCTCGCCGGTAGCCTGACCCAGCTCATAGTAGTCGATCGACAGGGTAGCTACGCCGCAGCCGTTGCAGATACCCTGCTCGCCTGCGATAACCGGAATATTTTCCGGGATAACAACGTTTGCAATTGCCTCGGTGCAGGAAGCAGCGGTGTTATCGGTCGGGATATACATAACATCGCTTGCCGCAGCAGCCTTCTGCGCTACGGAAGCAACGTCGTTGGAGTCGGTGAACGCATACTCGGTGCAGGTGTAACCCAGCTTCTCAAGCAGCGGCTTGATGGTATCGATCTGGTACTTGGAGTTCGGCTCAGCGGAGCAGTACAGCAGACCTACGTTCTTGGCATCCGGGAACAGCTCCTTGAGCATATCGGCCTGACCGTCAAGCGGTGCAAGGTCGGTGGTGCCGGAGATGTTGGTGCCGGTCTTGCCGGTCCAGTCGGATACGCCGAGTGCGGTGCCGTAGTCGGTTACCGAAGTGCCGAGGATCGGAATATCAGAGGTGCCGGCCTGTGCTGCCTGCAGTGCTGCGGTAGCGTTCGCCATAATCAGGTCAACGCCTTCGGAAACAAAGCCGTTTACAATCGTGGTGCAGTTTGCGGACTCGCCGGAAGCATTCTGCGGATCAAATTCAACCGAACCGCCGTCAGCCTCAACCAGCTCCTTCAGCTTATCCTGAAAACCCTGCGTAGCCGCATCCAGTGCCTCATGCTGAACCAACTGAACGATGCCTACCTTGTAGCTGCCTGCACCGGAATCACCGGAGGCTGCATTGCTGTCATCGCTGCTGGAGCTGCTGCCGCCGCAGGCGGCCATCGTGAGTGCCATGGCGCTGGCCATCAGCGCTGCGAGTAATCTCTTCTTCATGGAAAACCCTTCTTTGTTCAAATTTTACTTTTAACAGAACTTTTGTACTTCTGTTGCTTCATCATTTTAGCAGTTAAAAGAGTGCAAGTCAAGTATACCGTTCAATTTTCTTACGATAAGAATTATCTATCCGTCATTTTTTACAATATCAACTTTGCAATTTGTTAACAATCTGTAAGGATTGTCAAATTCCAGTTGACCCTCGCTCCTGTCTATCGTACAATAGAGGTAACAAAAGCAGCACCGGTGAATCAGCTTCACGGTGCTGCTCTGCTACGATTTATATTACAATTTTTAAGGAGCGATACTATGAATATTTCGTTCTTCCTGAAACCCAAGGTAGAGGTTTCCTACTTAACCGAAAGCTGCCCGGTGCAGAAGGCCATTGACGACATGCTCCGCAGCGGCTTCACAGCGATTCCGGTGGTAGACGCCAAGGGCAAATACGCCGGAACGATCACCGAAGGTGATTTCCTGCGGCTGGTGCTGCATTACCCGAAGGAAACCCTCGAACAGCTGACCGTCGGTCAGGTTGAACTGCGGATACATCACCGCTCGGTAAGCATTGATGCACGCATGGAGGATATGGTCGATCTGGTCACAGCGCAGAATTTTGTACCTGTAGTGGACGGACGCGGTATCTTCTGCGGTATTGTCACCCGTCGGGATGTGATCACCTATCTGTGCAAGCAGCTCGGTAATTAGCGCAGCAGTTCGCGGTATGTATCCTCGCTGTCCGGCTGACCGACAACGGCCAGAGAAGCCTTCGAGCGGTCGAACACACGGCGGGCAAGGTTCAGGATATCATCTGCGGTCACACTGTCGTAGGAATCGAGCACTTCCTCGATCTTGGATACCTCGCCGCGCAGCAGCTCGCTGCGGCCAATGGTCATCATGCGGTTGCCGGTGTTCTCCAGACCCATGAGCAGCGTTGTCTTGACCTGCTCGCGACAGCGCGACAGTTCATCCGGCGCCGGTCCGTTCTGGCAGAATTCATCGAGTTCACGCAGGATGAGATCGAGCGCCTTTCGCTCGGTTTCCTGTCCCAGACCGGTGTAGATGGACAGCAGGCCGGTATCCAGATGCGGCGTGGTGAACGTGTAGATGGAGTAGCACAGGCCGTTCTGCTCGCGCACGCTCTGGAACAGGCGGGACGACATGCCGCCGCCGAGGATGGAGCTAAGCAGGTTCATTGTAAAGCGGTCCTCGCTGACAAGCGATACGCCCGGAAAGGACAGGCACAGGTGGTTCTGCTCGATCTCCTTATCCCTTAGGAACAGGCTCGGCTGATAGGCTGCCGGTGTGATAACGTTTTTGCCCTCGCCCTGCATCTCGGAGAACAGCTCCTCGATAAAGTCGAGATCATCATCGGTAAAGTGGCCGGAAACCGCAACAACCGTATCCTGCGGGCGGTAATATTCGCGCATATACTTGTGCAGTGTTTCCGAAGTCATCGGCTCGAGCGTTTCCGCCGTGCCGAGGATCGGACGGCCGAGTGCCGAACCGTCGTAGCAGCGCTCGAACAGCTTATCGATGGCGACATCCTCCGGAGAATCCTCGTACATGTCGATCTCCTCGAGAACGACACCGCGCTCCAGCTCCAGATCCTCCTGTGCAAAGCGGGAATGCAGGAACATATCCGCCAGCAGAGCCACCCCGTTTTTCAGCCGGCTGTCCAGAACCTTCATATAGTAGCAGGTGCATTCCTTATCTGTGAATGCATTCGCCTGCCCGCCTAATGCGTCGATCGCGATTGCAATATGGCGGGCAGAGCGTTTTTCTGTGCCCTTGAAGATCATGTGCTCGATGAAATGCGATACGCCGCCGAGCTCTGCGGGTTCGTATCGGCTGCCGTTGCCGACCCAGATGCCGACCGACACCGTGCGCATGTTGTCGATCCGTTCGGTAATCAAGCGCACACCGTTCGGGAGAATTCGTTTTACATACATAGGTTTTTACCTGCTTTCTGTTTGTACTCTTTCTCTCTATTTCTTATAGCAGTTATCGCCATATAAGAACAGGGGACATGATCGTCGTCATGTCCCCTGCTTCGTTCTCTAACGATCACAAGTTTAATAATACACCTTATTCCCGTTTTCGTCCAGACTGTATCGGTCACCATCGCAATCATAATAGTCACCGGTGTCGGAATCGTACCAGCCGCCTTCCTCCACAAGGGATTCCGGGTCCACCGCAGTGGTATTCGACTTGGTATCCGTGCTCTTGGACGAATCGGTCGTATCCGTATCGGACTTGCTGTCCGTGCCTGTATCATCGTCGGTCGTGCCGCTGCTGATATCCGCGTCATCATAGATGTATGCATGGATATGGTCGGCTGCAACGTCCAGATCGTAGGTGATATACTCGCCGGAATTACCGGAATAGCTCCACTCGCCATCCACCGGAACACGGGTGTGCTCAAGTGTCGGAATGCCGTTCTTGACCGCGCCGACGATCAGCGACGCCATATCAGTCGGCGAAAGCGAGGTCGTGACATACGGAACCAGCTTGCGCATGCTGCCGATCAGCTCGGTGGCGCTTGCACTCTGCAGCTTGGTGAAGATGGCGTTCAGCACAACGCTCTGACGCTCCACGCGCGCCCAGTCATCACCGGTATCGCCCTTGCGGATACGGCCATAGCACAGCGCCTGCACGCCGTCCAGCGTCTGCAGGCCGGTCTTCTCCACGCCGGAGAACTCCTTGCCCCGCTCTGCGCCGTAGTCCTTGATGACACGGTTAAGCTCCTTCAGCTCGTTATCGTTCTGCACGTCGATGTCCACACCGCCGATCGCGTCTACGATCTGCACCAGCTGCTCGAAGTCTACGGCAACGTAATCCTTGATATCCGTGCCGAAATTCTCGTTGATGGTGCGGATGGCAAGACTCGGACCGCCGCGGAAATACGCCGCATTCAGCTTGTCCTCACCGTAGCCGTCGATATCTACCAGAGAATCGCGCATCAAGCTGATGAGCTTGATCTTGCCGCGCGTGTTGTCCACGGTAACGATCATCATGCAGTCCGAATGACTCTGCTTGTCGCCCTCGCGGGTATCCAGACCGAACAATGCAATATTCGTAATATTTTCGTCCGCTGTGACGCTCGCCGCCAGATCTTCATCGGACAGCGAGGAGTCATAGGTATAGCCGAACATCGTGCGGTAGCCGTACAATCCGATGCAGAACAGGATCGCCAGCGCCACAACAGCGGCCATCGTGCGGAACAATGCACGCTGCAAGCGTTTGAAAGACATAGTGTTAGTCCTCGAAAGACTTCTCGGTCAGTTCGTGTACACGCAGGGTATTGGTGTAGTAAACCTCGCCTACCGGCATACCTGCGGTGATGGTGATAACGTCGCCAACGCGCAGATCGAGCGCAGTTACCGCTGCCTTCTCGGACAGATGGTACAGCTCAGTGCCGGACTGCGGGCGCTTTTCAACCAGAATCGGCTTTACGCCCCAGGACATGGTCAGGCGGTTAAAGGTCTTTTCGCTCGGGGTAGCGGCGATGATCGGCGCGCCCGGACGGTAGGTGGATACAGCGCGAGCGGTAGAACCGGACTCGGTAAACGCTACAATGCCCTTAACGCCCAGATCAGCGGAGGTAGAGCAGGTTGCGTGCGAGATTGCCAGCGTCTTCGTGTCGCCGTCTACGTCCATGTTCTGGAACTCAAGACGGGTTACACGGCGGCGGTCGTAGTGGATGGTCTTCTCTGCGTTCTCTGCAATGCGGCTCATGGTGCGAACGGTCTCTACCGGATACTTGCCGACAGAGGTCTCACCGGACAGCATGATAGCGGAGGTGCCGTCGTAAACAGCGTTTGCAACGTCGGAAACCTCTGCACGGGTCGGACGCGGGTTCTTAGCCATGGACTCGAGCATCTGGGTAGCGGTTACAACGCGCTTGCCGCGGGAAATGCAGGTCTTGATGATGGACTTCTGGATCTCCGGCAGCTCCTCAAACGGAACCTCAACGCCAAGGTCGCCGCGGGCTACCATGATGCCGTTTGCCTCGTCGAGAATCTCCTGTACGTTGTTTACGCCTTCCATGTTCTCGATCTTGCAGATAATCTCAACATCTTCCTTGCCGTGTGCCTTGAGAATCTCCTTGATGTCGCGGACGTCCTGTGCGGAACGGGTGAAGGAAGCAGCGATAAAGTCGATGTCCTGAGACAGACCGAACTCAATATCCTCACGGTCCTTATCGGAAACGAACTTCATGTTCAGCTTGATGCCCGGTACGTTGATGGACTTGCGGTTGGAGAGCGGGCCGCCGTTGAGCGCCTTGCACACAATGTCGGTGCCATTCTTGATCTCCTCGACCTCGAATGCAACCAGACCGTCGTCGATCAGGATGCGGGTGCCCGGCTGAACGTCATTCGGCAGGCCTTCGTAAGTGATGGAAACGATGGTGTTGTCACCCTCGATATCGCGGGTGGTCAGCGCGAACTCCTGACCCTCAACGATCTCGATCTTGCCGTCCTTATAGGTCTTGGTACGGATCTCCGGACCCTTGGTATCCAGCATGATGCCGACCGGCATGCCAAGCTCCTTGCGGGCTGCCTTAACGGCGTCCATGCGAGCCTTGTGCTCCTCGTGAGAGCCGTGGCTGAAGTTCATACGGGCAACATTCATGCCTGCCTTGATCATCTCGGGCAGTACAGCATCAGTTGCGGGACCAAGCGTGCAGATAATCTTCGTTTTGCGCATCGAAACATATTCCTCTCTATAACAATATGGTTTTAATAATAAAATTCTCTATACGTATACGTTTTTATTTTAGCAGTTTTCCCGTCACTTTGCAATCATCACCCGAACCCCATTCGGATTTTCATGCTTTTCGACAAAAAAGCAGACCTGCACCGCAAACATCTTGTGTTTTATGATACGCTCTTGTATAATAAAGGAGTATTCCCGTTTGAGAGTATGAAAAACATGAATGAAATGCTTTATTTGTATAAATAGATAAGGTTCTTTAGGAGGATATAGACTATGGCAAATCCGGTTTTGGTGATCATGGCGGCAGGTATGGGCTCGCGCTACGGCGGACTCAAGCAGATCGACCCGATCGGTCCGAACGGACAGATTCTGCTCGATTATTCCATCTACGATGCACACCGTGCAGGCTTTGACCGCGTGGTATTCATCATCCGTCCCGAGCTGCACGAGGCATTCGAGGATGCCATCGGCAAAAAGGCGCGCCGCTTCATGCAGGTGGACTATGCTTATCAAACGCTTGACAATCTGCCGGACGGCCTGACCGCACCGGAAGGCCGTGAGAAGCCGCTCGGCACCGCGCATGCCGTGTGGTGTGCAAAGGAGCTGACTGCCGGCTGCCCGATCGCCGTTATCAACGCGGATGACTTCTACGGCGCAGATGCATTCCGCAAAATGTATGATTACCTCGCTTCCGCGCAGGATGACGACAAATTCCGTTACTGCATGGTCGGCTATCAGGTCGAGAACACGCTCACCGAAAACGGCACGGTCTCCCGCGGCGTATGCACCGCAGACGAAAACGGTCTGCTCGCACATATCATCGAGCGCACCGCCATTCACCGCGATGCGGACGGCATCATCCGCTACGATGCGGACGGCGATGCACCCGCCGGTGAGATTGCGCCCGGCACGCCGGTGTCGCTCAATCTCTGGGGATTCACCCCTTCCTTCCTGCCCTCGCTTGATGACGGCCTGCGTGAGTTTTTCGCAGGCAAGCTGCCGAACAATCCGATGAAGGCAGAGTATTATCTGCCGTTCGCGGTGGACGCACTCATCAAGGACGGAAAGGCGACCGCAAAGGTACTCACCACGGATTCCCGCTGGTACGGCGTCACCTACCGCGAGGACAAGCCGACCATCTGCGCTGCCGTTGCAGCTATGACGAAAAACGGCGATTACCCCGCTGATCTGTAAAAAGCGAGGTTGTTTATGGATTTTTCTACTGAATTTGTTGCCTTACGCGACAAGCTGCTGAACGGGCAGGATCCGCATTTCCGTTCCCAGCAGAACGTACAGGTTTCCGGCCGAATGACGGCGCTGCTGAGCGTTTTCAACTCCCGCACGGCCCGCAAAATCCTCGGTCTGATGCCCACCGGCGGCACGAGTCACGCGCACGAATACCGTCTGCTGTTCGCCGTGCCCTCGCTCGATGAGCAGACGCTTGACGACTGGTGGAAGTACGCGCAGCAGGTCAGCGCCGAGCTGGTAAAGCCGGACGAAAACCACGATTTTTCGCTGCTTTCGGTCATTCTTGCCGCCGGCGAGACTGACAAAGCCGTGCTCAAAAAACTGAAAAAGCTGTCCGACGAGCGCAAATACCAGAGCGGCAAGCACGGCTGGTCATCCATCCGTCTGGCGGTCGTGGACCTTGATACGCACAAGGTGCACACCAACCGCATGGGCGATTCGCTGAAAAACATTCTCCAGCCGCTTGTCTGAGACAAATTCCCGGACAAAAATACAGAAAACCTCTTGAAAAAGTGCATTAAATATGATATAGTATCATGTACGCATATTGCGCGCATAGTCTCGTTATGCGCGATAAGAAAAATGAAAAGCAGTGGAGGAAATTACCTATGACTACCGCACAAATCGCTCTCTCGGTCATCATGATCGTTGCAAGCCTGTTCCTGATCGTTGTTGTTCTGCTCCAGCACGGTGCACAGCAGGGTCTGGGCGCTGTATCCGGCTCTGCAGACACCTTCTACGGCTCCGGCAAGGCAAGCGCATCCGACCGTATCTTTGCTCGTCTGACCTCGATTGTCGGCGTTGTTTTCGTCATCATTGCAATCGTCCTGAACCTCATCCACTAAGATGCAGACGGTTCAGCGACTGCTCCTGCTGCTGTTTGCCGCGTTCGCCGCGCTGACAGTCCTGCAGCAGATCCGCTACGGCATGATCTGCGGACGCAGTGAGCAGGAGGACAAACAGGATGATCCCAAGGCCAAGGCGTGCCGTCAGCAAAGCACGATCTACGCGATCGCAGCCGCGGTCAGCCTGATCGTCAACATCATCATCGGCGCACTCAGCAAGTAAAGCAAAAGCTGTCCTTTCGGACAGCTTTTTGTTTTGAAAAATGTCAAGTAAATGCAAAAATCCGCTGCTTTGCAGCGGATTTCGGGTTCTATATTGATGAATGCTGTAATTATTGATAGAATACTGTTATCAGTAGATGACAGGTTGTTCCTCCCGAACGGAGGTGATACCATGGTTACATATTCCGATTTGATTCAACTTGGAATTTTGATCGTTGGAATCATCAACTTGTACTGCCAGTACAAAAAGAAATAACCGCTTAGCGTAAACCAAGCGGCGTTTCCACAAGCTATAAACTTGAATCGGAACGACCGCTTGTTAGCCCCAAGCAGTCACTCTACTGATATTATAGGGCAGCCGCCTCCCCTTGTCAAGTGGAAGGCGGCTGTTCTTTTTTATGAAAAAAGTGCTTCGATACGCGGTTTCGCGCCCTGCCACTCCTCAGTGTGCAGACAGCAAAGGGATTCGTTCGGCATCTCCATCGTGCGTCCATCCGGTGTCAGACCGGTGAGTGATGCGCCCTGCTCCTGCGCGCCCGCAAAGTCGGTCAGCGGCACGAACATCATCTGTGCGACCTCGGGTCCCGGCTGAAACGGTGGAATGCCGTCGATTCTTGCGAGAAATATGTACGCCAGCTCATCATCGAAGCCGCCGACTTCGCCACGCGAGTAGCTCTGACGATAACTACCGCCGTCGATCAGGTCGGCTGCTGCCAGCTGCAGTCCGCTCTCCTCCCGCGCTTCGCGCAGAACAGCGGTCTGCGGCGTTTCGCCCGGGTCGATATGTCCGGTCGAGGTCAGATCAAAGCCGCCCGGAAATAAAGGCCGGTCAAACTGCCGCTGCTGCAGCCAGATGCCGCACACGCCATCCCGCTTACCGACCACCCACAGGTGGCACACATGGTGGAACAGCCCCTGTGCATGAACGACCGCCCGCGGGCGTTCTCCGCAGGCGCGTCCGTCTGCATCGTAAACAGTGAGCAGTTCTCCGCCGTTCTGACTGTCAATCAGCGCCTGCTTCTGCGGCCGCGTGAGCTTTTTAATTGCCGCTTCGCGCTGCATGGCCTCGCTCTGCGTGTCGAACATTTCACTGTACGCCAGCGTCACCGGACCGCGTCCGCGCGTGTATTTTGCACCTTTTCCGCTGTTGTGCGCCGCCAGTCGAGCCGTGAGGTCGTTCGTCCAGCCGCAGTACAGCGTATCATCCGCACAGCGGAG
The DNA here is from genome assembly GCF_003474415.1 of Butyricicoccus sp. AM05-1. Classification (NCBI taxonomy): domain Bacteria; kingdom Bacillati; phylum Bacillota; class Clostridia; order Eubacteriales; family Butyricicoccaceae; genus Butyricicoccus; species Butyricicoccus sp. AM05-1. The sequence goes on from NZ_QUDG01000010.1 coordinate 24,569, forward strand.
CACATAGGTATATCCGCTCATCGGCTTGCCCTGATATCGCGCTGCGCAAGGATCGTACAGCCGCGTTTTTTGATCTGCAAACGTACTTTCGCCTTGCTCTTTTCACTATTGCCGCTGCCGGAAACCAGTATTACTTCGACCTCCGTACCGGGCGGCAGCAGCTCGACCGCGCTGTTGAACACCGGCGCCGGATAACCCGCCCAGACCGGCGCCATCAGCACCACTCTGTCATAGCCGACAAACAGCGGCATACCGTCCAGCGCGACCGCCTTCTGCTTGACGGCCTCCGGGCAGCCGCGCACAAACGCGGTGAACCGGTTGTACGGCGTTTTCGGCGTAAGCTCAATCAAATCGGCGTTCCGCGCCTTGGCTTCCGCGCGGGCGTATGACCGTGTTGTGCCGCCGAGCGAGTAATATGCTACTGCGGTTTTCATCAAAACCAACTCCTTAGATGCGTTTTCCGTTGAATTTCTGCGCGGCAGCGGCACAGTCCTCCGCGATGATGCAGGCAGCCGCGTTCACCGCGTCCTCGCACGCCTTGTCGATAGCCTTCTGCTCCTCCGCCGGGAACTTGCCGAGCACCCACGCCGCCAGATCGTAATCCGGACGCGGCTTTTTGCCGACGCCGATCTTCACGCGCGGGAAGTCCTCGCTGTTCAGATGATAGATAATGTTTTTCAGACCGTTCTGTCCGCCTGCCGAGCCTTTTGCGCGCACGCGCAGCGTGCCGACGTCGAGCGATACATCGTCCGACAGCACGATAACGTGCTCCGGCGGGATTTTGTAGAACGAGGCCGCATCGCGCACCGCCTCGCCGGACAGGTTCATAAAGGTCTGCGGCTTGAGGAACAGCACGCGCTTGCCGCCGAGCATTCCCTCGCCTGCCAGTGCCTTGAACTTCATGCGGTCGATTTTCTGTCCGCTGCGGGCGCAGTAACCCTCAAGTGCACGGAAGCCCGCATTGTGACGGGTATTGTCGTACTTCGTGCCCGGGTTGCCCAGTCCGACCACGATCCACTCGATCGGCTGGGATGCCTTTGCGGCTTTTTCTTCATCCAACTTCTTGAAAATATCGAATATTGACATATTTTTCTCTCTCCGATGTCTGTTTAGTATGTCATGCTGCTGCCGAGCGTGTCGTCATTCTCCACCCAGTCGTGCACATTCACGGTGTCATATGTATCTGTGTCACGGCGGATAATCACCTTCTCAATGCCCGCGTTGATGATGAGGCGCTTACACATCGTGCAGGAATTTGCGTCCGACATGATCTTTCCGGTGGACATATCGCGGCCGACCAGGTACAGCGTCGCGCCGATCATCTGGTCACGCGGAGCGGCAATAATGGCGTTCATCTCCGCATGCACCGAGCGGCAGAACTCGTATCTTTCGCCGCGCGGAATGCCCATCTTCTGACGAATGCAGGTGCCGATGTCGATGCAGTTGGCACGACCTCTCGGCGCACCGTTGTAGCCGGTGGATACTATGACGTCATTCTTGACGATGACCGCGCCGAAGTTGCGGCGCAGACAGGTTCCGCGCTCAAGCGCAACCTGCGCCATGTCGAGGTAGTAGTTTGTTTTGTCCCGACGGTCCATTTTTGTTTCCTCCTTCTATATAGGAAAACCTGTTAGGTTTGATTGCGTTATTTTCATGCACTGATTATCCGGTGTCGGATTATCTCACCCGAAAATGCACCCATTTTCAAGATGCATCCGCCTTGCGGCGCACTGCGCTGCCCGCTCATCGTGTGTGATGAGCACCAGCGTATGCCCCGACCGGTGCAATCGGTCAAACAGCTCCAGCACGCTGTCCGCCGCGGCAGGATCCAGTCCTGCGGTCGGCTCATCCGCCAGAATCACGCACGGTTCTGTCACAACCGCCCGTGCAATCGCCACCCGCTGCTGCTGTCCGCCGGAAAGCTGGTGCGGCCGGTGGTTCGCCCGATCAGACAGGCCAACCCGCTCCAGAACCGCCAGTGCGCGTTCGCTCCGCTCATGCCGCGGAACGCCCTGCAGCGCCAGCGGCAGCGCAACATTTTCCAGTGCTGTCATGCCCGTCAGCAGCCGGAACTGCTGAAACACAAAGCCGATCTTCTCACTGCGCAGACGCGCCCGCTGTTTTGCCGGCAAATGCGCGACTGCTGCCCCATCGAGCAGGTATTCGCCGTCGGACAGGCTGTCCAGCAGACCCAGAATGTGCATGAGTGTGCTTTTACCCGAGCCGGATGCGCCGGTCACCGAAATGTAGTCACCGTCCTGCACGGTCAGATCGACCGCATTGAGCGCACAAATGCCGTTCTTAGCATATATTTTACTCGCATGAATCAGTTTTAGCAATGCCGATTCACTCCTTCCCACCCTATCTTTGGCAGGAAGCATACTTATCATACCATGAATATGCGCTTTCCGCAAATTTGTATTGACATTGATCGGCATTGACCTTACTATTATATAGTAATCCGATAGGAATACATCACGTGAAAGAAGGCTCCCCTATGAAAAATCCGCTGCGCTACCAGCTTTCCGAATATGACTGCGGTCCAACCTCCATGCTCAACGCGCTCGCATTCCTGTTTGAGCGCGAGGATATCCCGCCGGAGGCTGTCCGCAACATCATGCTGTACTGTCTGGACTGCTACGGCTCGGACGGCGTAAGCGGCAAAAGCGGCACCTCCTGTGCGGCGATGATGTTCCTCAGCAACTGGCTGAACGGCTTTGGCAAGATCGGCCGCCTGCACATCTCCACGCAGTATCTGTCCGGTCCGGCGGTGAATTTCGGGCAGAACAGCCGTCTGCGCGATGCACTCCGCTGCGGCGGCGCTGCCGTGGTGCGCCTGCACTTCGACGGAGCGCACTATGTGACGCTCACCGGCATTGACGAAAACGACATGGTGCGCGTGTTCGACCCGTATTATCTTGATCAGCCGCTCGATACGGACGGCGTGCAGATGGTGTACGACCACCCGTGCGAATACAACCGGCTCGTGCCCCGCCCCTGCTTCGAGCGTGAGACCCACGAGGTTTACGCGCTTGGCGAGATTGACACCCGCGAAGCCATTCTCCTGTTTAATGACCAGACGCGCCTGACGGCAGAGAATACCATTGAATACATGATTTAACCTGTTTTCACGCCAAACGGCGGAACGATTTGCATCGTTCCGCCGTTTCAGTCTATAAAAAGTTATATCTCTGCCATTTCAAATGATCCGCGCTACAGCGCGCGTTAAATAGCATTTGCTTGCAAATGCCAAAAAAGTCAGGGCGTGTACCTGACTTTTTTGACTTCTATAGAGAGAAAGTTACCGTATGGGAACTTTCGGACAACTTTGGAACGGCCCACGACCCGTTCCCGCTTGTCGGCGAAGCTGTAGTTTCATGACAGCCTCCGCCGTTTTCATTTCTGCTGCTCCTCGCAGTATTTCTCCGTGTAGGCCGTTGCTTTGGGATCGCCTTTCGGCTCGCGTGTCTGCTCCCACGGCGGCAGCTCGGCCACTGCTGCCGAGTCAATATGCGCCGCATCGTCATACTGCGGGAATGCCTTTGGCTCACGCTCTTTGTGATCGTGCCTGTGCATATAGAGAACGCTCCTTTCACACTGCAATGCGTTTGGACAAAAACTGCGCCGCCGACTGACACAGCTTGAGCAGCACCTCATCCGCCTTTTCGTCCTCTTTTTCGCTGACAAACGCGACACAGCCGCTGACATCGCCGTCTGTGATGATTGGCGCCGCTGCAACCACCGCGCAGCCGTCCTGCGAGGAGATAAGCACCTCCGGCTGCTCGTCCGCACCGCGTTCATAACATTCGCGGCGTTCCATCAGCTGCTCCAGCTCGGATGAGATACTCCGCTCCAGAATATCCTTTTTCACACCGCCTGCTGCCGCAATCACCGCATCCCTGTCGCAGATAGCACAGCTCATGCCCGCTGTACGCGCCAAAGCCTCCGCCAGCTCGGCTGATACCGCGCCCATCTCTCCCATCGGTGAGTATTTCTTGAAAATCACTTCGCCGTCGCGGTCGGTATAGATTTCTAACGGGTCGCCCTCTCGAATCCTAAGCGTTCTTCTGATCTCCTTCGGAATAACAACGCGGCCGAGATCGTCGATCCGGCGCACGATTCCGGTTGCTTTCATAGCAATTCCGCCTCCCATTTTCGGTATTTCTGCTGCGATAGTGGTAGTATTTACTGAAACCGTGCAATTCATGTAGAAAAACCGTATGCACAATGTGTTCCTATTCATGAAAATTATGGTTTGCAGATCTGTTTCTTTCGCGTTAGCAGCTACTCTGCACAGCGGACGCACAGCTGATATGTAATCTTCCAAATACCGTCTTCCCAATCCGCAACCCCCTTTGTCGTCCACTGTTTTTTCTGCCAGTCCTCGAAATATATTTGCAGCGAAACATGGGTCGTTCCATCTGTCGGCAAATAAACATAGCGGTAGCCCTCGCATACAGACATCGGCTGCAAAACCTCTTTTCCCAATGGGTACTCTCTGCCGTCAAAGAGATACCGTTCCAGATAAATCACATTGCCGCCCACATTTCGGATATAAATTGCAGGCACACTTTGATCCGGCTGTATACCGTCGGCACTTTTCAGCGTAATCGGCTGCGTCAGCAAATACAGATCCACCTTGTTCTGCGCCTCTGCCTGCCATTTGCTGAGTTCGTACTGCTTTCTACCGATTTGAATACTGGAAATCAATGCAAGAACAGATACAATAAACGAAAAGAAATGGATGGAGTTAGTACATAATGATGGAAAATGATGTGCTGACGATGAGAATATGCAAAGGCATAATAGAAAGAAACTGGGTTTTGGCGCATTATCAAATCCGTGCCGTCCAAGAAGGCCGAGTCGCTCAAGGCATGGCTTGCCATGGTGGGCCGTGAGAGGATCTGGATGCGCTGCTGCAGGATCTGCTCACTGAGCTGCCTCCGGAGTTCCTTGCGGCGTGCAGTGCGGCGGATATGCAGGTGCTGTGAGCGGAAAACAATCAACCGAACAGAAAAAGGGCGAAACCATGCTGTTTCGCCCTTTGTTTGTTGAAATCAGTAGCTGACGATCAATCCGCCGCGCTCGGCGTAGTAGCTGCAGAGCCCGCGGGTCGGCAGGATCTCGATGCTTGTATTTTCCCAGATATCCAGAATGCTGTTTTTCAGCGTCTGAGCCAGTGCGAGATTATCACAATGGCTGATCGCGACATTTCCGCCGATGAATCCGTGCTCCTTCATGGTGCTGACCAGCGTCTGTACGACCTTTTTCGCACCGCGCGCCTTGCTTTCAAAGGTGATCTTCCCCTCGTCGCTGCCGCTGCCGATGCCCCAGATACCGAGAGCCTTGGCAAGCATACCTGTCAGACGATGGATGCGTCCGTTCTTGATCAGGTTGTCAAACGAGGAGAGCGCAAAGAGGATTTTGGTTTTCTGTAGAAAATTTCTGGCGTGCGCCGCAATATCGTCAAAGGAAAGGCCCTGTCGGATCAGGCGCTCGATCTCCTTTACGCAGAGCAGAACCTCCGGTCCGGTGGATAAGGAGTCCAGAATGACGATCTTTTTATCCAGGTTTTTCTCCAGCGCCATATCTCTTGCCGCAAGAGCGCTGTTCATGCTGCCGGACAGCTGCGAGGAAATTGTGATCGCGATCGCGCAGTCCGCCTGTTCAAACTGCGCCAGCCATGCGTCCGGCGTGGGGCAGGAGGTGTGGCCGGCCGAGTGCTCCTGCTCCATAGCGGAGAGCATTTCCATCGTATCCAGATGCTCGTCATCGACAAAATCCCGCTCCCCGATGCGGATGGTAAACGGCACACTGGCCAGCCGTATCCTTCCGTCCGGACTGGTGGAAGGGAGCAGATCACAGCTTGAATCTGTAATAATGTTCCAGTTCATATAGTTTTTCCTTTCTCTCTTACCGAAAATTTTCAGTGTTATCGTGAGGAAAGCGCTCTCTCTTGCAGTCGGTCGATCTGCACCGCATACAGCAGCCGGCCTGTCCTGCACACTTTCCTTCATAAAACAGAAAATGCATAATGTTGTATTCATTATATAACAGAACGCGCATTTGATAAATAAAAAGTTTTACAGATGTTTGCAGATGCCGGTATGGCCGTCAGCGGGTCAGATATTGCAGGATCAGCACAAGGATCAGCATATGTACGGGATAAAAGGCATAGCAGGCATACTGGAACGGCTTGCTGTGATAGCCCTGCCGTCCGCGGTACAGCCAGATGGGGATGAGCGCCAGAAGTGCAAGCCCTTGCTGACAGATCTCAAATTCCATGCCGAATATATGGACGGGATACAGCAGACCGCCCAGCAGCTGCACATTGACCCAGTAGAGGGCGAGAAGCTGCCCTGCCAGACACCACCACTTCCGTCCGCGGAAGAAGTAGAAGATAAAGATCGTCAGCACGCCGGTGCCGTAGTAGTCCACCATGCTCAGGGTGCCCAGCACTGTGCCGATCAGCACAACAAGCAGGGCGGTGAGCAGATACAGCCATGTTTTCTGCTTTTTGCGCACGGTTTCCATCAGATGAATGCCCAGAAGACCGAGCAGCAGCGTCCAGATCACGTTCTGGTGCACCGGATAAAACCAGGTTCCGCCGTACATCAGGTCGAACGGCACTTCGGAGAGCACGGCAAACAGCGCAAGCCGCAGGGCGTATTTCCGGAAGCTGTGGGTGTGAAAATATCCTTCCACCGCCATGAATGCGAAGATGGGAAAGGCCAGCCGTCCGGCACACGTCAGCCAGTCCTGCGCGGGCAGGAGGGTCGCCCAGAGATGATCCATCAGCATCAGCACCATGGCGAGAATGTGAAGTGCCGCGGCGCTGAGGGAAAAGCGGCCGGAGGCGGGAGAGGACAGGTTGTTGGTTGACATACGGGTACTCCTTTATCTAGTAATCGCGAGGGAGGACACAAGAATGTGCTCTGCATTTATTATATACAGAAGAGCGGACAGCCGCAATGCCGCAGCGATAAACTTTTTGTGAATATCCGCGAGGCGGACACGGCGCACAGACGGAAAACGTCCTGCCGACCGGTGCGGGCAGAGCAAGAAAAGCCGGAGATACAGATTCCCGGCACAGCATTGCAGCCATGCCGGGAACGGTTGAGGGAATATGAAGATCAGAAAGTTACAGCTCACCGCGCGCTTCGCGCTCTGCAAGTTCTTTCATGATAGCGAGATACTTTTTGTCGAGCTGATACAGTATGCCGACGATCAGAACGATGGTTTCGGAAAGATACAGCGTGCTGTACATCCACGAGTCGTTATGGAACACATACTTGCAGTAGTACGGCAGGATCGTGCCGACAACAGCCGGATTGGTGCTCTGGAACATCCAGAGCACCAGGACAGCGATTGCGGCCCAGATGCTCATTACCTTGACCCAGGCAGACTGATTGTTGCCAAACGTTGCACGCTACGTCACCGCCGCCGTAAGCCAGGCGTGTCAGAATATTGATTTTTTCGTTTGCGGAAACAGATCGTGTAGGCAGAACCGCCTCTGCCTGCATGGTTGGATTGGTTTTCACGAAACATTCTCTCCTTCTCTGGTTTCGCTTCCAATTTACAGCCGCCCCAATAAAATGCACCTGATCAATGCTGCGTTTTCCGGCCTGCTGCAAGCGGATAGGATTGTTTAGCGTGCAGCCTGCCTGCTTCACAGAGATCGTGCCTCGAAATTTACATCTTTTGCAGGGCGCAGACCGTATCGGTTATCATAGCACGAATTAACATGAATGGCACGAAATTCTTGTATATTATATACAAAAATCTTAATATATTTTGTGCGATGGGTAAAATAAATAGTTAATAATGCACAATTTATAATAAAAAATGCGCGTAATAGTTAAAAAACGATGCAAACCGAGAACCGGCAAACCTATCTAAGCTGATGACCTTGCTTCCGAACATCGTTATCGCGGCCGTGGTTGCACTGCTCTTCTGCCCGCGTTGCAGAAGGCGATGTATTCGACTTCCTTCGGACACCGTACTGCACGTTGAAGTGCCCAAAAAGTTAGACAAATAGTTTTAACAAAAATTGCAAGTGCCGTTGCAGATGGCATAGACAGCGTCGGAGCAGTTCGGTATCAGCATGCTGGAGCTGGGTAAGAGAATGGGATGGAAAAAGTACATAGTACAAAGTTTTTCGCTATTATTATATCATGTTTTTTCCTGTGAAATTATAATTTGATTACGCTCTCAACAATGGAATAAAGGCAGTTCAGACGAAATTATTAAATTTCAGTTTTGAACGAAAATTCTATGTTTTGGAGTGAAAATTATGACGAATAAACAGGAAAAGATGATATGCAATACCTTTGGCATTTCGAAACTCAAGCCGTTTCAGAAGAAGGTAATCAAAGACTTATCCGATGGTACAGATGTACTTGGTTTAGCACGAACCTCCGAGGGCAAGTCAATCTGCTTTCTCTCAATGATTACCCTGCACCCAAATGATCTGCTGATTGGTATTCTCCCGACGGTTGCGCTCATGCGCGATCTGGTGCAGCGTTGCGAGGACAACAAAATTCGAGCGGGCTGCCTGTACAGCGAAAACAGGGAGAATACCAATACAATCGAACAGCTGACACATCGTAAACTCCAGGCGCTCTTTGTTGCGCCGGAACGACTGAGTGATCCTCGTCTCTGGAAGGCAATTCAGAAGAATAGCGTACACACGGTTGTCGTTGCTGCTTTCAGCGCGACTGTTATGCCGGATGATATTTCATATATTGCGAAAAGTCTACGCATGAAAAATCCTGTTGTACATATCGGCAAGCTCAAACGTTCTAATCTGTCCCTCAAGAAAGCGTTTGTGAAAAATGATGTTGCTCGTTATGCGAAAGTCAGCAAAACGATTCAGAAATGCGGCAGTAAAGGAAAAGTTGTTATCTACTGCACTCGTGTCTGTGATGTAGAAGATATGCGTGACTTTCTTATTGAGGATTGCGATATTTCGGCTTCTGCTATTGCCCTCTGCCACAGCAGGCTGTCTAACCGAGCCGAGCAGGAAGAACGTTTTCGTTCCGGTGAGGCACACATCATGATTGCAACTTCCGCGTTTGGTATGGGCGTGAATATTTCGGATATTCGCCTTATTATTGTCTCTCAGCTGCCGTTCAGCGTCGCGTCATTCTACCAGATGGCAGGACGAGCCGGGCGCGACGGCAAACGCGCAAAGGCACTGCTGCTCTGGAATGACGCCGATTTTCAGATGAACCTTGATATCATCTCTGACACGGATGACCGTGCAGTGGAAGCCGTCAATGAACTGTATGCAATCTGTGAATCATCGGACGATCTGCACGACGCAGTAATCGGCTGTTTTTCGAAAGGCGGTGTGTGACATGGATTTTCGCTATGGTATCCATACGATGGAACTATTCCACAGACTGTCCCAAAAGAGCTTTAACAAGGTGTTTCAGCATCTGAAAAGTCTGCATTTCGGCAAACCCTACCCGGACGTGACATATCATTCTGACAAAGGCATCGAGAAGTATATCTGTACCTCGTACTGCGGTCAGGGCGTGGTGCTTTATCTGTTCAAACAGAAACGCTGCGAAAATAAAACCAATAAAAATATCGCCTGTTCTATTGGCTTCCGGCTTAATCCGCACACTTTGCTGCACGGAAAATATTCACCCAAGAAAGTGTTCGCCGCGACGGAAAATCAGCTGAAAACGCTTGACAAAGAGATGACAGAACTGCTGCATAAAATCGGTCTGGACTGCGAGTTCGAACAGCTGACGCTCTCTCGTATCGACTGCTGTCTGGACTACTTTCCCGAGTCGCAAAAATGGGTTGATGAGGCGCTGCGTGTCATTCGACGTAGCCCATACATGAAGCAGTACAAGCTGTGTACATTCGGCAAAGGATTCCCCAATCACAAGGAAAAGAACGCGCATTCGTGGCGTATTTGCTGCAAGACGACCACATTGACGGTCTATGACAAGACATTTCAGCTGATGGAGGAGGATTTGCTGGAGCAGTATGATGCGCCGATGCTTCGGTTCGAGGTATCCCGCTCGGGAGCGAAGTTCAAGCGCGGCCTGTCCGATGAAGTCAAGGGCAGCAACAAGGAAATCCTGAAAACCGTGATGAATGAGTCGGAGAAAACCATTCACTCATATATGAAAAAACTGCACGCAAATCTGCCGTTTGTGCGGTATTCGGATTGTATGGCGAAGATTGAGACCGTGAAACATGCTTCAACTCGCAAAAATATGCGTCTGCTTGTCAAAAAGCTGTCCGACTGCAAATGTTATGCACAGGCTGTGAAAAACAGTAAATTCTCTTCCGCTCCGTACTGTTCATTTTACGTTCCCCCTCGTGAGATGTATATGCTGCTACCAAATTTACTGCAGCTTATAATTAAGCTTTTGCATAATTTGAGTATAGCACATACGCCAAAATTTGTCACAAAAAAACGGTCTGATTTATTCAATCAGACCGTTTCATTTCTTAAGTTCTTGACTTGCTGTATCGTTGTTTCTAAGATTGAAAGCACCGCAGCAGTTTCTTCTTGCGTAAGTGATTGCAGCTGTTCAGAGAGCTTTTGCGCGTAATAATCTCGACCAGGCTTGGTTTCCAAGCCAATTAGCTCATCTGCCGATACATCCAGCGCATTTACGAGCTTAATAAAGGTTTTGAGACTCGGCATTTTGACACCGCGCTCGATCTCACCCAGATAAATCAGTCCGATATCTGCAGCCTCCGCCAGTGTTTCAGTATTTGTTTTCGTTCCTTTCGCAATGCGCGGATCTTCTGCCCCAGCTCCAGTTTGTTCACGCAAATAGCCTCCTAATTACGCTAAGGTCGGAGAACCACCATTGCTGATGGTTCTCCGGCTGTATGGGGGAAGAAAAGGTGTCAAATGCGGCCCATGACGTAGTCTCGCAGGAAGTGTGTGCGCGCGGCGCCGGGATCAAGACTGCTGCCTAACCTTTTATGCACATAGCTGCCGCTATCGCGCACGCCGAGAATATTCAAATGGTTTTCGTCCGCTTCTGCGGTATTCCCTCCTCAAGATCATCTGACATTTTCCGCCCGAATATGCTATACTGAAGATACTACAAGCAAAAGAGGAAAAGAGTTATGCAAATTCAGCAGCTTACCTACTTTGTCGCCATTGCGGAGCAGGGCAGCATCAACAAGGCCGCGGAGAAGCTGTTCGTCACGCAGCCGAACCTGAGCAAGGCCATCAGCAATCTGGAAAACGAGCTCAAGGTGCGTATTTTCAACCGCACGAACAAGGGTGTCGTGCTGACTGACGAGGGCAAAAAGCTCTACCAGTACGCGCGCACGATCATTAACCAGATGGAGCTCATTCAGGGCTTATCGGAGAAAGAGCACGCGCCGGTGCTGTCTATTGCCTCCTATCCGATCATCACAATGGGGCGTCTGATGGCGAAGTTCTACAACGATTACCACGATAACCGCGTGGCGCTCAAGCTGGTGGAAAACCGTCTGCAGCAGGTAATCGAGAGCGTGGAGCATGGCGAAGCGGAGATTGGCTTTGTGATGAGCAACAACGTGCAGGTGAAGGAGCTCAAGCACATGCTGAAGTTCAAAAACATTCAATTCCACGCGCTGGGCACGGACACCTGGTACGCAAACCTCGGTCCGAACCATCCGCTGTATCATGCGTCTGAGGTGACGATGGAGCAGCTCCTGCCCCATCCGTTCGTCCGCCTTCCGGATGATTATTTTTCCAATCTGAGCTTTTATCTGGAGATCGACGGCGTGCGTCTCGAGCAGTTCAAGCGTGTCGTTTACGTCAACGACAGCGCGGCCATCCTGTCGCTGCTGCGCTCGACCGATGTGGTTCGCCTCGGTCCGGGACTGAGCGCGCCGGACTTCGCGGAGTACGGCATCCGCACCATTCCGATCCGGAACTGTCAAGTACAGATCAATGTAGGCTGGATTCAGCGCAGCCGAGAAATGCTGAGCACAGAAGCGCAGGCATTTGTAAAGATGCTGGAGGAGCTTTACCCGAAAAATGAGAAATAAGACGTTTCGAGGGTTATAATAAGCTATTCCGTTTTGTTATGGCTGGGTTATAACAAAAGCAGAATGGTATACCGAATAGTGTCAAAGCAAAGGCGCTGTGATTTAGTCACAGCGCCTTTGCTTTTGTCTGTTTTTCATGAAAAGCGGGCGTGAAACTGTACAGGAATACTATTCCGTTTCGGTTATAACGTCACTATAACTTTTATGATTTGGACAGGCATAACAAATTTATGATACGGTATAGACACAGAAAGGAATGAGGCTTATGACACCGATCAGCGCACTTGAGATTCTGTTCTGCATCTACGCAGTCAGCGATCTGATTGCGCAGAAGACCAAAGCAATATTCTCCACGGTGCTCAGCATTGCAATCCTGCTGCTTGCAGGCTTCTGGAGCGGCATCCTGCCGCGCACACTGATCGACGACGCGCAGATCACCGGGTTCGGCAACATCATTGCCGGCCTGCTCATCGTGTCGCTCGGCACGACAATCGACTTCGCGGAGCTGCGTCGGCAGTGGAAGGTAGTCGTCACCGCGCTGTGCGGCGTGTGCGGTGCAGTTGCAGCAATCGTACTGATTGGACGACCGTTCATTGGCAGCGAGATGGCGATTGCCGGCGCACCGATCTTCGCAGGCGGCAGCGCGGCAACGCTCATCATGACGAGCACGCTCAAGGAGATGAACCTCACGACGGCGGCGACGTTCTGCATCGTGCTTTACGTGACGCAGAAGTTCATCGGTGTACCGATCGCGTCCCTTCTGCTGTGGCGCACCGCAAAGCTCATCCGCGATGACGCGGTGCTCGTGGAGCAGTACAGCACTTTGCAGGAGGAAAACGACGCGACGCATCACGGTCCGCTGCATCCGCCGAAATGCTGCGAGCGTCCTTCACCGATCAAGGTGCTTGACTTTACTAATCTGGCAGGCTCGTTCGGACAGATTGGCGACACAGGTGCGAACCTCATCGGCAAGGGCGGCACCGGCGCGAAGGACGGCTTCATGGCAGGCTTCAATCTGATCCCGGCGGTCATGTTCTTCTGCGGCCTGCTCGGTGTATTCGAGCAGCTCGGCGCATTCAAGGCGTCGGATATCCTGTTTCGTCCCCTGCTCCGTCCGCTGCTCGGCATCCCGGGCAAGTGCGGCATCGCATTCATCTCGAGCTTTACCGGTTCGGACGTTGCGGCCGTCATGACCCGTGAGCTGTACGAGGACGGTGAGATTACGGACGACGAGCGCACGATTTTCGTAGCGTATCAGTACGCAGGCTCGGCGTGCATCAACAACACCATCACCGGCGGCGCACCGCTCGTGGCGATCTGCCCGGTGGCACTCGGTCCGTGCATCGTCATCATGTTCGTCTGCAAGCTGATCGGCGCAAACATCGTCCGTCTGATTCTGCGTGCAAAGCGCGGCAAGGCATAAGGAGGTAACGGAAATGAGCAATCAGGCAACCAATACAGCGGCTGCGGCCGCACCCGCAAAGGCAAAGAAACCTTCAATCGTAGATACCTTCCTCAAGGGCTGCGCAAAGGGCTTCAAGGTCGGCATTGAAAATATCACCCCTGCGATGATCCTCGGCTATGTACTGGTGTACATTCTGAAGGAAACCGGTCTGATGGACATTCTCGGCACGGTCATGTCGCCGGTCATGGGACTGTTCGGTCTGCCGGGCGAGGCTTTCGCGGTTCTGATCTCGGCGTTCTTCGCCAAGGCCTCCGGCTGTGCGACCGCCGCTTCCATGTATGAGGCAGGCGCGCTGACGCTCGGTCAGGCGTCTATGATGCTCCCGGCATGTATCCTGATGGGTACGCTCATCGGACACTATGCGCGTATCGTGCTCGTAACCGACACCAACAAGAAGTGGCATCCGCTGCTCATCGCCGTCTGTCTGCTTGATGCGGCTATCAGCCTTGTCATCATGCGCGTCATTCTGGCGGCAATGGGCGTTCAGTAAAAGGAGGCAGAGCCTATGCTTTCTAAGTTATCGCGTCGGCGCGGCCTTCAGCTCGAAGCGCTCGGCAGCGTGCTGATCTGCACGGTCATGCTGGCCGATCGGTTCCTTTTTACCTTGCAGGACGGCTTTGTCCTCACCACAGCCATCATTTCCGCTGTGCTGCTGACGATCGGCATCCGCGTGGTCAAGCGGCACGACGAGAAAAATCAGAACTGATCCTTCGGGCGTTCCTGATACCCCAACCGCCCGAATTCACCCCTCTTTTTGAAAAGGCCTGCGCTGTCAGGCCTTTTCTGTTTCTCCCCCCATTTTGCACAGCAGTGATCTGGTCAGCTACACAATTTCAGACCGTCCGGTACTGAGCATGGTAACGACTATGTTGGATAAGGCGTTTGAACAGATTCCTGATGGCACAGATCTCATTCTCCATTCCGACCAGAGGTGGCAGTATCAGCACAAGCAGTACCAGCGCATGCTCCAAGAGAAAGGCATCCGGCAGAGCATGAGCCGGAAAGGGAACTGTCTGGACAATGCTGTAATAGAAAATTTCCGCAAATTGCAAAAATAAAAAATCCCCGATTAAACCGCAAGGTCAGCAAGTTCGGCTGACCTTGGGTTAAACCGAGGATTTTTTTGATTCTGCTTATTTTTTCGCCTTGCTGCCGACCAGATAGCACACAGCAGCAACGATCATGCCGTTGATGGATGCGATACCCCACGGAACCAGATTTGCCACCACAGCGCCCAGCAGAACGCCGACAACCGCAAACCAGTTCACCGTTTCGGTGATCTCCATGTCGTTGTACTTCTCTCGGTTCATAAAGAAGCTCATCACCAGAATAATGCCGACCGGCGGCAGTGTGCAGTTGAGGATATTCAGCCAGCCGCAGAAGTTCCAGTACAGCCAGACCGACAGCACCGTGCCGACAATACCGGATATCAGCACCATCGGCTTCTTTCTCTGGCCGAAGATGTTCGCCAGACCCAGACCGGCGGTGTACAGCGCGTTGTCATTCGTGGTCCAGATGTTGAGACCGAGGACCAGAATCGCCAGATAGAACAGACCGAGGTTGATCATAACCTCAAAAATGTCATTGCCGCCGACGTAGACCGACGAAATACCGCCGAAGAAAAACATCAGCGAGTTACCGATAAAGAACGCGATAACGGTCGTGATCGCACCAACCTTGCCGTTACGGGCAAAGCGGGAGAAGTTCGGCGTTGCCGTGCCGCCGGAGACAAACGAGCCGATAACCAGACCGGCGCCGCCGACAACGGTCAGCGTACCGCTGGACTTGGCAAACTGATCAATCAGCGTGCCGTTGCCCTGTTTAACTGCCATCACCATGGCAACCGTACCCAGGATTGCAACCAGCGGAACCGCAATATAGCTGATGAGCGTCAGCGATTTGATGCCGAAATACGCCGAGGCCGTCATGCACACACCCGCAATGATAACGAGCACCCATTCAGCCGCTGTGCTGCCGCCGAGCAGCTCATTTGCAACCGGAATGGCAAACATGGCGATACCGACGCCGAACCAGCCGATCTGCGTAAACGAGATCATCGCGCTCGGCAGGTACGAGCCTTTTACACCGAAGGCTTTGCGTGCCAGCAGGTCAAGGCTCATGCCGGTTTCCGCGCCGACATAACCGAGCAGACCGGTGTACAGGCTCAGGATCAGGCCGCCGATGATCATGGAGATGATAAAGCCGCCGAAATCCAGTCCGTCCGCCAGCTCCTTGCCGACCCACATACTGGCCGAGAAGAAGGTGAAGCCCAGCATGATCATGAACATGGTTACGATGCCGCGGCGCGCATAATGCGGCACGGCCGCTTCCGCAAAGTCGATATCGACCGGTGTGTTGTCATTTTTCATAGATTCTTATCCCCTTTTTGTGTATTTGTCAAAGAATGTACTTTTTGAGCGTCGTGGTAAACTCGTCAATGCGCTGATGCGCGATCTCCTCCAGCGTTACGTCCTTCAGGCTCTCGACAAAGCCGCGCTCCTGCTGATACAGCCAGCGCGTCAGCTTTGCATCCAGCTTTTCATAGTGGCAGTCCTTCAGCCAGTCCTCATAGGAAATCGGCAGCGCATGACCCAGTTTTTCCTCCAACAGCGCCTGCTTGTCGATCTTGTCGGCACGCGCGAGAATGCCGTTCCAGAATTCCAGCACCTCTTCAATGTGCTCGTGGATTTCATAGCGGCGTGCGCCGCCATCGTAGATCGTGCACTTTTCAAACAGCGGATTCTGCATGGAAAGCGTCTGACGGCGGAACTCCGGCGCCACAATGCCGCCCTTCCAGTAAAAGTCGATGAGCGCACGGTTGATGCCGGAAACGCCCTTGTCGCCTTCCTCGTAGCAGCTGAAAACGCCCTCGTAGTACACGGTAATGAAGCCCTCAAAGTCCGGCCAGTAGGTGCGGATTTCTTTGGTCAGTTTTTCGAGAATCTCAATGCCCTGGGTACCGCCGATGGTAAACAGCAGGATGTTGCGCAGCTTGGCGCCCTGCTTGCGGTAATAGTCGGTGACATAGCGCAGGCACTGCACAAGCGTCTCGCCCGAGGCGATGATATCGCCGATCATCAGCGTGCTGTTGGGCACCATGGTCAGCTTGCAGTATTTGATATCGAGTGACATCTCATCATTCTCGCCAAACACGCGCTCACTGGACATAAAGCTGATGTCATGCACGCGGATATGCTCCTTGTAGCAGCTTTCTTCGAGCGGGTAGTTGAGTGCGCCGCGCAGAATGGACAGAATGTTCGCCGAAGTGATCTTTTTCTGCTCCTTGAGGTAGTACATCATCTGCGAGGTAGCCGTCACGAGCGACGCATACACCTCGTAGCCGACAACCTCCGGATGGTTCATCAGCTTGCGGGTCTCTGCCTCCGAGACGATGTAGTATTCATTGACAAAGCTGCCGCCCGCCAGACGGTAGCAGTCCACACCCTGATCGCTGAATTCCGGTACGATATGGACGTCATTCCAATTTTCGATCATATCAGTTTCCTCCCTAAAAAAAGGGACCGACTGCCATTTTTGCGGGCAGAAGGTCCTTGGTTTTCATCGTTTTCCTATTGGATTCAACGGAACGCCGCATATTCTGTTTTTACACAGCATATCCGTCCATCCCCTCTTTTTCGACTTCATTTTACTGAATTTATTATACGGGAGAAACCATACCGTTGTCAACAGCTTTGCAAGCCTCAGGCCGGATTTCTTACTTATAATCCGCATTCAGAAACAGCGGCTTGATCGTAGAAATCTCGGCGTATTCCTCCTGCGAGACCTGCATATCCGCATTCATGGTCTGCAGATCGGCCTTGACGACTTCGAGCGCCTCCATGACGTTCAGTGCATGTCCTTCCGCAATGGCCTGCTGCATGCGGCGCAGCACGATCGGGTGCGCGTACCGTGCGGGCAGCGGGAATGCCGGAAACCGATCGATATAGTTCTGCATCTGTACCCGCGCCTGCTTATCCCCGCGCAGAACAGCCGCATTGTTGTTGCGTGCCGTCGGCAGCAGGCGCCATCCGCCAAACAGGAAAGCTGCCGCCAGCAGGCACAGCAGCAGGTATCCGCCGGAGAAACCGCGGCACACGAGCGACACCACGCCGTAAATCAGCGCCGCCGCCCCGAGCACCATGATCGCTGCAGCCGCCCACCGATATCCTGCACTCCTGCTCTGGTAGTTGCGCCGCCGTTTAGCTGCACGACTGAGCCGCTTGTACAGCTCAGGTTTGCGCTCGAGGTACGCGATCGCATTCTCCAACTCCTCAATCTCCCGCTCGGCGCGGATACTGAGCGGCGGCCGTCGGCGTTCTTCCGCCCTCCGGCGCTCGCACTCGACCTCGAGTTCGGCCTCCTCTTCCTCACTGACGCACGGAATCTCCGGATGCATCTTGTGCAGCACGCGCAGCAGCTCGTCGATCTGATCCTCGTACTTGAAACAGCACACCTGCTGCAGACCATTATCGTACTCCACAAGCAGACAGGCTCTGCCTGCAAGCACACCTCGGACACCGCCGGTGCCTTCTTCTATAAACTTAAATGCCCGCGTAATGGCGGAAAACGGCACATAATAATGCCGGTCAATAAAATAACTGTTCAAATATAATGCCCGGCGGCCAACACCGCACGGACCGATCCGGCGGCAGTGCTGCTTATCGCGGACAAGCGAAGCGTCATCGAGCATGGTTCTGCTGAGCGGACGCGGTTTAAAAATCATATTCATCACCTGTAAATATTGTAACACAAAAGCATGGATTCAGCCACCCGATCCCATAAGAAATCCTGCTGCATCGGTTCTTTATGAAAACCGACAAATTCTCTCTTTCAGACAAACCGTTTTTGGCACACTATCCAAAATCATAGTATTCCTATTGACAATCAGGTTATTGAAGTCTATACTTTCAATCACCGAATCCCGATAGGATTTATATAAATTGAAAGGAGAACCTGTCATGAGCCGAATGTACTGTATGAATCGCTGCTGTATGTGTATGCACCGCTGCTCGTGTATGCGTTCCCTTGTGACCTGGCGAATGTGCGAATAACGCGCATATGCCATCCTGGCGGAAGGCATACGTCTTCTGCCTTTTTTATCGAAAGGAGTTCTCCCTTGTGAAGCATTTTGTCAAATCACTGCCAGTTCTCTCCATTCTACTGGCGCTCGCCTGCGATATTCTGCTACCGGATTCCGCGCAGCATCCTGCCGCAGAACATCCTTATTTTACATGGGCGCTGCTCATCGGACTGGCCGTGTATGTGATTGCCCTGCTGATATCGCTCGGCAACACCAAGGTGCGTGATAAGCTGTCGTACAGCGCACTGTTCTATGCAGGAGCGGTTCTGGTGCTGAACATTCTCAACCTGCTGACCGCCAAGTTTGCGATTCTGCCGGTGCTGTACTTTCCCTCTCTCGACCGCGTGTTCGGCGTTCTCGTCGAGGACAGTGCGTTCCTCGCGACCTGCCTTGCATACTCCGCACGCCTGCTGTTCGTCGGCTGGGTCAGCGGTGCAGTCGTTGGCGTGCTGACCGGTATCGCCATCGGCTTCAACAAGACCTTCGCCTACTGGGTACAGCCGCTCGTCCGCGTGCTCGGCCCGATCCCGTCCACCGCGTGGATCCCGCTCGTGCTCATCGCATTCCCGACTGCGATTTCCGCCAGTGCCTTTCTGATTGCGCTGGCTGTATGGTTCCCGACCACCGTGCTCACCAGCAGCGGCATCGCTTCCATCCCCAACTCATACTTTGAGGTCTCCTCGACGCTTGGCGCGGGCAGCTTCTACCGCATTGCCAAGGTCGGCATTCCGGCAGCTATGCCGCATATGTTCCTCGGCCTGTTCAACGGCACCTGCTCGTCGTTCATCACGCTGGTCACCGCCGAAATGCTCGGCGCCAAGTACGGCATCGGCTGGTACATCAACTGGCAGAAGGAAATGATGGCATATGCCAACGTATATGCCGGACTGATCATCATTGCAGTCACCTTCTTCATTCTCATCACGCTGCTGTTCAAATTCCGCGACCGCGTGCTCGCATGGCAGAAAGGAGTTATCAAATGGTAGGAAGTATTTCGATTTCGGGTGTATCCAAGCATTTTGTCAATCCCACCGGAGAGCGCATTACCGCTCTCGACAATGTTTCGCTCGATATTCCCGCCGGTTCGTTCGTGTCGCTCATCGGACCGTCCGGCTGCGGCAAGTCCACGCTGCTGCGTTTGATCTCCGGTCTGATTCCGATGGACGACGGCAGCCTGACGCTGGACGGCACACCTATCAACGCACCCGGTGCAGACCGCGGCTTCATGTTTCAGGAGCACACGCTGTTCCCGTGGCTGTCGATTTACGATAACATCGCGTTCGGCCTGCGCGCCCGCGGCATCTACAAGCAGGAAAAGGACCGCGTAGACGAATTTATCGAGATGGTCGGCCTCAAGGGCTTCGAGCATTCGTATCCGCACCAGCTTTCCGGCGGCATGTGCCAGCGCGCCTCTCTCGCAAGAGCACTCGTCGGCAAGCCCAAGGTGCTCCTGCTCGATGAGCCGCTCGGTGCACTCGATGCCTTCACCCGCATGAACATGCAGGACGAGATCCTGCGCATCTGGAAGGAAACCGGCATGACCGCCATCATGGTAACGCATGATGTGGATGAGGCCGTGTATCTTTCGGATAAGGTGGTCGTTATGACACCCCGACCGGGACGCATCACCGGCACGCTGGATATCAAGTTGGCCCGCCCAAGAGCACGCAGCTCGGAGGATTTTCTTCACTACCGTGCGGAGATCCTTCGTCAGCTCCATTACGGCGGCACAATCAAAGAGCCCAACTACTATATTTAAGATTACATTAAAGAACGCACGTTCATTATTATTACTTTTATTATATATTTTCCTTGAAAGGTCAGAAAACCATGAAAAAGAACGGTATTTTATTTCGAGTAGCAAGCGGACTTCTCGCAGCTGCACTGACACTCTCACTTACCGCCTGCGGCGGCTCAAGCAGCAATTCGGACGCTTCCGCGGCAGCAGATTCCGCCGATTCCGGCGCAACCCACCTGCGTCTGATCTACTCTCCTTCTCTCTGTGCCGCACCGATGTACATCGCGATCGAGAACGGCTACTTTGAGGACGAAGGTCTGGACATTGAGCAGGTAACGGTTGACGCGGCACACGTTTCCGAGGCCATCGGTGCGGATCAGGTTGATGTCGGCATGGGCCTGATCGGCAAAATGCTCCAGCCGCTCGAGAACGGCCTGCCCATCAAGTTCACCACCGGCCTGCACACCGGCTGCACCAAGCTGCTCGTACCCGGTGACAGCGACATCAAGAGCGTTGCCGACCTCAAGGGCAAGAAGATCGGCGTGCCGGGTCTGGCTGACGCGGCAACCGTTGTCTCCAAGCGCTCGCTGAGCGCGGCAGGTATCGGCGTGACCGACCAGAACATGGAGGTTGAATTCTCGGTTTACTCCCGCAACGATCTTGCACAGGCACTGCAGAACGGTGCCGTTGACGCAATCGCACTCGGTGATCCGGCGGCGTCCATCGCGGCAGAGCAGTACGGCCTGACCGCCCTCATCGACACCGCAACCGATCCCGAATACAAGGATGAATACTGCTGCGATGCCTTCGTCACCAGCAAGCTGGCGGAGGAAAATCCCAAGGCCGCAGCCGCCTTCACCCGTGCCGTACAGAAGGCATCTCAGTGGGTGCAGGACAATCCGGACGAAACGGCAAAGATCATCACCGAAAAGCAGTATATCTCCGGGGATGCGGATTTCTGCGCGGAGATCCTCAAGACCTACAACTACAAGCCTTCGGTTCAGGGCGGCTATGACGCACTTAAGCAGAACGCCGAGGAGCTGACCAAGATCGGCATTCTGAAGGAAGGCACGAATGCCAAGGCGTTCGCAGACAATGCATATATCTTCTTCGATGATGTTCCGGATGCACCGGAGAGCGACACTTCCACCGATACCGCCACCGAATCCGCAAAGGTCGCCTCTGCCAGCTTCCAGCCGGCAGCAGCAGCCGAGGAGGGGGACTGCTGCGGCGGCGGTGCTGCGACCAAGCCGGCACAGAACACCAAGGCATAACATCGGGCTTACAAGGAGGAAAGGATTATGTCGGAACTGAAATGCACACACAGCTGCTCGGACTGCAGCAGACTCGGCTGCCGTTCGGCCAGCGAGGAGCAGTACCCGCCGTTCTGCCTGACGACGAACGTGGATAAGGCACTGCTCGAGGAAACACTTGAAATCTACCGCAATGACCCGGAACAAGGGCTGATTGCCCGCACCTCCGCGTGCATTGAAGGCGAGTTTTACGGCCGCCTGACCCGTGTCGAGGAAACCATCGAGTTCATCAAGCGCATGGGTTATAAAAAGATCGGCATCGCGTCCTGCGTCGGTCTGATGCGAGAGGCTTCCATCTTCGCCCGTATTCTCAAGGCAAAGGGCATCGAATATTTCACGGTCGGCTGCAAGGTCGGTGCACAGGACAAGACCGAGATCGGCGTGCCGAACGAGAAAAAGCTCAACGGCGGCTGCGGACACGAGTCCATGTGCAACCCGATCATGCAGGCCAAGACGCTTGCCGCGCATGGCTGCGATTTCAACATCGTGATCGGTTTGTGCGTCGGACATGATACCCTGTTTCTGCGCCACAGCAAGGTTCCGACAACGGTTATGATCGTCAAGGATCGTGTATTGCAGCACAATCCGGTGGCGGCACTGTACGGCGTACAGTCCATGTATTCGCGGTTTAAGGATTTGGGATTGTAAATTCGGCAAACCGGCTGCAATCTGTCACGATCCGGACTGCATCCCCGTGTTTTTACTCTTTGGGCTTCATCGTCATCTCTCTTTCGCCGTTTTGAATAAAAAATCCTCCTGCCTTCTTCTGAAGACAGGAGGATTTTTCAGCTTAACCTATAACATCGGGCAAAGCCAAGGCGTCTCATCTGGTTTTCTCTTTGCCGAGCGTTGAATACAGCACACCGAACACGATAAGCACCGCACCGGCAATAAAGCCGACCGTCATGTGCTCGTTCAGCAGCAGGACACCGAGTACCATCGAGGTGAGCGGCTGAATCGGGTAAAACAGAGAACAGGTGCTCGCCTCTGCACGGGAGAGACAGTAATTCCACAGCGAATGCGGAATGGTCGTGCAGAAAATCGCCACATAAAACAGCACAAGGATGTACTTCGCGTGCAGGAAGTCCATCTCCGGGTGGGTGATGATCTCGCGGAGCATCAGCGGCAGCGTACCGATAGCGGCAACGTAAATACCGTAGGTCGTGACGGTCAGCGCGTCATACTTCTGCGAGAATGAGCGCATGAACACGCTCAACGCACTCCATGTCAGCACCGAACCGAGTGAAAGCGCTATGCCGAGGATATGACCGCCGCCGGCGTCTCCCCCGACGATGCAGACCGCACCGGCAACTGCGCTGACAATGCAGACGACCTTCTTCATCGTCATGCGCTCATGCAGCAGCAGCACCGCAAAGAAGCAGATGGCGATCGGGTTCATGCAGTTGATGAGCGATGCCAGCGATGCGCCCGCCAGCTTGGTGCCGTACTGCTGCAGACCGATGGACAGCACATAGCCGCCCAGACCGAACATGATAACGTATTTCCAGTCGCCGCCCTTGATCCTGCGCGGCTTGCCGTTCGGGTCGGGCTTACGCAGGCGCTGCAGGATGGTCATGGCGATGGCCGCGATGATGTAACGCAGGCACAGCAGCGTGAACGGCTGAATCACATCGAGCAGTACCTTGCTCGCCGTGTACAGGCTGCCCCAGAAAATCGTGGTCAGCGCAAGCAACAGGCAGGTTGTTTTATCGTTCTTTTGTTGTTGCACAGTTTGTCAACTCTCCTTTTGTGCATTATGCTTTTATTATAGCACTACTTTGGCAGATTGAACATAAGACGATATGATTTTTTAGTGATATCGCATTATGCTACTCCCGCACGTTCTCTTCACTCTGAATCAGCCGCACGATATAAAAAAAAGAGGACCCAAAGGTCCTCTTTCACCCAGTTTAGTAAACGTACTCGAACTCGAACTCTCCGATCACGACCGGAGCGCCCTCCTCGATGCCCATTTCCTCCAGCTTGGCGTAAATGCCTGCAGACTGGAGCATACGATCCATATACTGGCGGGATTCGTAGTCGTCGATGTTGACCGAGCCCATAATCTTGTCCACCCATGCACCGGTGACAACATATGCGTCGCCGTCGCGCTCGATGGTCCAGTCGTTCTCGGTTGCGGCCTTCTCCTCGACCTCGACGAACTCCGGCTCGTAGATGAATACCGGCGGGAGCTGCTGCAGCTCATGCCACGTCAGGTTCATCAGCTCCTTGACGCCCTGATTGGTCGCCGCGGACAGCTCCGCAAACAGGAAGCCGCGCTCCTCTGCGTACTTGCGAATCTTCTCGACCGGCTCACGGTCATCGCCCAGCAGGTCGGTCTTGTTGGCAACAATGATCTGCGGACGCGCTGCCAGAAACTCGCTGTAGCCGGCAAGCTCTGCGTTGATCTTCTCAATATCGTCGATCGGGTCGCGGCCCTCACTGCCTGCCGCGTCAACCAGATGCAGCAGCAGACGGCAGCGATCAATGTGGCGCAGGAAGTCATGGCCCAGACCAGCACCCTCGCTCGCGCCCTCGATAATGCCCGGAATGTCGGCCATGACGAAGTTCTGCTCCTCACCGACCGAAACCACACCGAGGTTGGGCACCAGAGTCGTAAAGTGGTAGTTTGCAATCTTCGGGCGCGCCGCCGAGACCATGCTCAGCAGCGTGGACTTACCGACATTCGGGAAGCCGACCAGACCGACATCGGCCAGCAGCTTCAGCTCAAGGATAATGTCGCGCTCGACACCCGGCAGACCCGGCTTGGCAAAACGCGGTGCCTGACGGGTCGGCGTTGCAAAATGCGTGTTGCCCCAGCCGCCGTTGCCGCCCTTGGCTGCTACAAACGGCTCGCTGTCGGACATATCCTTCATGACCTGACCGGTTTTCTGGTCACGGATGATCGTGCCGCGCGGTACGCGAATGATCAGGTCCGCACCGTCCTTGCCCTTGCAGCGCTTGCCGCCGCCCGGCTCACCGGGAGCCGCAACATACTTTTTCTTGTAACGGAAATCGAGCAGCGTGGACAGATTGTCGTCCACCTTGAAGATGACCGAGCCGCCGCGGCCGCCGTCGCCGCCGTCCGGACCGCCGGCTGCCACATACTTTTCGCGGTGGAAACCAACCTTGCCGTCACCGCCCTTGCCGGATACGATCTTGATTTTTGCAATATCAATAAACAAGTGTAGTCCTCCTTTCTTCTCAAAGGTGTGATATCTATCTAAAATCAACAAAATCCCAGACGAAGTCTGGGACAATAAAATACCAGTTTGCTTGCAAACTGCAACCACATGACAGGATTTCGTCCAGAAATCCGAGTCATCGGCCCGCCCGCAGGCGAATTGCGCCTCCGGCGCAATCATCCAATCGCGGCACTCCGTGCCGCACAAAAAGTGCGAGCTTTGCCCGTGCTTTTTGTACCCCGACCCAGCGATCTTGGATCGCTTCGTTCGGGTATCAAATTTCGGTTTCGTAAGGAACCGGAATTTGAATATAGGGGGCTTTTGAAGCCCCCTATACTGCAATCGCTATAATTACTGCGGGTAAACGGAAACCTGCTTGCGGTCCTTACCCAGACGCTCGAAGCGAACAACGCCCTCAACCTTTGCGAACAGGGTGTCGTCCTTACCGCGGCCAACATTCACACCGGGGTGGATCTTGGTGCCGCGCTGGCGAACCAGGATGTTGCCTGCCGGTACGGTCTGACCGTCTGCACGCTTTACACCCAGTCGCTTGGACTCGGAATCACGACCGTTCTTGGTCGAACCAACGCCCTTTTTATGAGCGAAAAACTGTAAGCTAATCTTCAGCATCTGCTTGCACCTCCATTACGTTCAAGAAATCAGAATAGTTTTGTTCCAGTTCGGAAAAATGCAGCTTCAGAGCACAAAGTGCATCCTGTCCGCGTTCTACATCGCCTTTCGGCAGCGTAAAGCGGATATGCGCCCCGTCATCCTCGATGAGAGTATCAACCGGAATATGCTGTACATCATACAGCAGCGCATGCGTCAGCATAACCGCACTGGAGATCGCTGCACAAACGATGTCCTCCCCTTCCTCCGCATAGCCTGCGTGGCCGAGAATATCCACCGCGAAGATTTTATCCTCCTGCAGCGAAAAAGTGACTTTGGTCACGGTCTTACGCCTTGATGGACGCGATGGTCACCTTGGTGTACGGCTGACGATGACCCTGACGACGGCGATAACCCTTCTTCGGCTTCATCTTGAAGATGTTGATCTTCTTGCCCTTGCCGGTCTTCTCAACCGTGCCGGTTACAACCGCGCCGGAAACGTACGGAGCGCCTACGGTGATGGAATCACCCTCGCCTACTACCAGAACCTCGTCAAAGGATACGGTAGCACCGTCCTCTACGCCGAGCTTCTCAACGTAGATTACGTCGCCCTCGGATACCTTGTACTGCTTGCCGCCAGTTTTCAGAATGGCATACATGTGTTTTCCCTCTCTTTCGTTGTAGAGTCACGCTTGGCACGGCGGTGCATCGTTTGATACACACTTACAAAAGCCTATGCACAATGCGGCTTTTAATAGCATATCACAAGAGGCACGAACTGTCAAGTCCATGCCTCTGATTTTTTTAATTTTTCCGCAGATTATGCGTTTGCATCCGCAGATGCGGAGGAAGCGCTGCTGTCAGACGAATTGTCGGACGCACTGCTGTCGCTCGAACTGTCAGAGCTGTTATCCGAGCTTCTGCCGGAAGCCGCGGTATTGCTGCTGTTGTTGAAGAACGAAGCAACAAAATCATAGAAGCCGGACGGAATCGTGCTCGTCGAGCCGGTTGCGCTGCGGTCGGTGCTGACAAAGCCGGTGTCGCCCTCTGCAAGACCGATCACGCGGTCGGTGAACAGCACATAGTACTGGCAGATCGGTGCATCGCCGGTGGAGGCGGCATAGCCGGAAGCGTCATCACGGTACTCGCCCAGCTTGTCCTGCAGGTAGCCCTTCGGAACGCTGATGTAGCGAAGCTGCGAGCCGGTGCTCTGTACTACATAAACGCCGTCGTTCAGCATCGGGATCAGATCCACGATGCTGTTGGTCTCTGCGGTCTTAGCCGCAGGAAGCGTTGCGGTGATGCTGCTCTGCAGGGTCTGATTCTCCTGCGTCAGCGCACCGATCTGTGCGGACAGATTGTCCTTATCCTTATTCAGCGTTTCGATCTGCGAGTTCAGGTCCGCAATTTTACTGCCGCGAGACTTGAACAGTCCGCCGAAGATGATCGTCAGCAAAAGCAGTACCAGCACGGCAATGCAGAGCACCATGCGGTAGTTCAGCTTGACCGATGCTCTGCGCATCGGCTTGCCTTTGCCCATACGCATGCCGGAACGCACCGGACGTGCCGACTGACGTCTGCCTGTGCGTGCGGGACGCTCACTGCGGTCGCGGCTGCTCGAGCGCTCACTGCGGTCCGAACCACTTTCGAACCGGCTGAAGTCCGGCTCAAAGCGGTCGAATCTGTCGAAGCGGTCGTTCTGATCGTTCTGATCCATCATTAATTCTCCTGCCTTTCAGCTGCGCTTACTTGGACGGATTTTCGATGACCTGAACCTCACCGTTGGAGTGGCCGACGATCATACGCTTGCACATGTTGAGGAACAGACCATGCTCCAGCACGCCGAGCATGCCGGTCAGCTTGGAGTAAACGTCCTGAATGTCAAAGCCTGCGCCGAGGTGCAGATCCGCGATAAAGTTGCCGTTATCGGTAACGAAGGTCTTGCCGTCGCGTACACGCAGAACCGGATTCCAGCCGTAAGCTGCCATGCGCTCCATCGCCTGCTTGGAGCCGTACTGTGCGATCTCAACCGGCAGATGGAAAGCGCCGATCTTGTCTACCAGCTTGGACTCGTCCATGATCCAGATAACTTCCTTCGCCATGGATGCAACGACCTTCTCGCGGTACAGCGCACCGCCGCCGCCCTTGATGGCGTTGAACTGCGGGTCGATCTCATCTACGCCGTCGATTGCCAGATCAACGTGATCCAGCTCGTCGATGGTCAGCAGCGGAATGCCCAGTTCACGAGCCTGCGCCTCGGTAGCCTTGGAGGTCGGGATCGCCTGAATCTTCAGGCCGTTCTTTACCATCTCGCCTACTGCATTTACCATGTGGTACGCAGTGGAACCGGTGCCCAGACCAACAACCATGCCGTCCTTTACATACTCTGCCGCCTTATCGCCGGCAAGCTTCTTCATATCCATTGTATTCGTCCTCCCCTGACGTGATAAACCGTATGTTGCGGTTAACTCATTAACTTTATTATAGAATGAATCCGGACAAAGGTCAATCTTTTCTAATTTACAAAATAAAAACAATCCCGCCGAAATTTGGTGGGATTGCAAAAGCAGTCGATTTCTGTTATACTTGTCGTTAAGAAAGGTGCTGCCGCGCCTGCGGTAGGCGGTTAAGTCTTGCCCCTGTAAAGGGGGTGGTTTTATGGAATATCTCGTAATTCTTGTAGTGATACTTGTACTTATTGAGCGTATTTTAGGACCAAAGAAGAAATAACCGCCTCTCACTCCCAATGATTGCGGTTATTTCTTCCGTTTTCTTTAGGGGCTGACCGTCTACCGGCAGCACCTTTCGTTATCTTTAGTATACCCGCCCGCACCCGGATTGTCAACCCGGATACGGGCGGTTTTTGTTTACTGAATGCCGTTCTGCAGCTTTGCCGCCTTGAGCGTATTCTTCATCAGCATGGTGATGGTCATCGGACCGGCGCCGCCCGGAACCGGCGTCATGTAAGAGGCCTTTTCCATAACCTCCGGTGCCACATCGCCGCAGACTTTGCCCTCGGCGTTGCGGTTGATGCCAACGTCAATCACCACTGCGCCCTCCTTGACCATATCCGGCGTAATAAAGCCTGCCTTGCCGACAGCGGCTACCAGAATATCCGCACGGCGGCACACCTCTGCAAGATCCTGCGTGCGGCTGTGGCAGATGGTAACCGTACCGTGACGGTGCAGCAGCAGCATGCTCATCGGCTTGCCGACGATATTCGAGCGGCCGACCACGACGCACTCCTTGCCCTTCGGGTCAATCTTGTACTCGTCGAGCAGCTCCATGACACCCGCGGGCGTGCACGGCACAAAATCAAAATTACCGACCATGATCTTGCCGACATTAACCGGATGGAACGCGTCCACGTCCTTCTTCGGGTCGATGGCGTCGATGACCGCCTGCTCGGAAATATGCTTCGGCACCGGCATCTGGCACAGGATGCCCGAAATTGCCGGGCTCTCGTTCAGCTGTGCGATCAGACCGAGCAGTTCCTCCTGCGTGGTCTCCTCGGGAAGCGCGTACTTCTCGCTGTAAAAGCCGCACTGCTCGCAGGCGCGCTCCTTATTGCGGACGTAAATCTCGCTCGCCGGATCGTTGCCGACGATAATAACCGCCAGACCCGGCGTTACGCCCTGCTTTTTCAGCGCCTCGGTCTCTGCCAGAATGCTGCCGCGCACCTTCGCGGACAGTGCCTTGCCGTCCATTCTTACTGCACTCATGTTGTCGTTCTCCTTTATCGTGAAATGTTATTCGCCTTTTTTCTCGTCCGCCTTGTCCTGCTCCGGCGCGTAGAATGCCTTCTCAACCTTGATGCGGTTATACTGCCGTACCAGCACAACAATCGCCGCAATGCAGCTTATGCCGGCCAGCAGCTGCGATACGCGCACCGGGCCGAGATACAGGCTGTCCGTCCGCAGGCCCTCAATCCACGCACGTCCCAGACCGTACCACGCTACATACAGCAGCGCCATTTCGCCCCCAAACTTGCGCTTCTTCGAATAGAAATGCAGTGCAATAAAGCCCACCAGATTCCACAGCGACTCATACAGGAAGGTCGGATGCACCGGAGAAGCACCGTCAATGCTCATGCCCCACGGCAGAGACGTTGCACCGCCATGTGCCTCACCGTTGACAAAGTTGCCCCATCTTCCGATGCACTGACCGATCAGCAGACCGAACGCCGCCAGATCGCACAGGCTGGCAAACGACAGTTTCTTCATTCTGCTGTACACCGCCAGTGCGATCACAACGCCGATGACCGCACCGTAAATTGCGATGCCGCCCTTCCAGATGGCGATGATCTCATTCGGATGCTGGCTGTAATAGCCCCATTCAAACGCCACATAGTAAATGCGGGCGCTGATGATGCCGACCGGCACACAGATGATCAGGCAGTCCATCAGATTGTCCGACGTAACGCCGAACTCCTGCGTCCGCCGATTGACATACAGCGCCGCCAGCACAAAGCCCAGACAGATAATAATGCCATACCAGTAAATATCCTTGCCGAACAGATTGACAGCGACACGGTTGATGTCAAGGTTCAGGCCGAGCGCCGGAAATGAAATTGTGTGTTCCATGATCTTTCTTCTTTCTATCGTTACTTCGGCTCTACCACCGACATGGTCGAGCGGTTCGGCTGTGCCCAGCGGCGGAACATTTCCTGCACATCCTCCGCATGGATGGTGTCAAACAGCCCGGCAAAATCCAGATAATGCTCGCCCGCAAAAACAGAAGCGATCTCCTGCCGTGCATACAGATCGGGCACATCCAGCATGCGCAAACGCATGCCGTACAGCGCGTTTTTCATGCGACGGAACAGCTTCGGCTCGATGCCCTCCTGCGCCAGCCGTGCAGTCTCCCGCTCAAGCGCTTCGCGCACAGCCGCCGGATCTCGGCTCTCGCCGCCGAGGATCGCGCATGCGCCATCCGGAATGAGCGAATAATCCACATCAAAATCGCGTCCGAGCAGCCGCTTCTCGTACAGCTTTGCATACAGCGGAGAGGTATCGCCGCACAGAATACGCACCGCCAGATCACCGATCAGACTGCGGCGCAGACGGCTTTCTCCGGCCGGAACCGGCTCGTCCTTAAAGCCGACCATACACTGCGGCAGCGACACCTGCATTTTGCGCGTCACAACCGGCTGATGGACTTCCGCGCGGCGCTCGCCGTAATGACGCTGACCGATCTCGGGTGCGTCCTTCGGTGAAATCTCCTCTGCCATGCGGCATACCTGCTCAAAGTCCGCTGTGCCGCACACCACGAGTGCCATGTTCTTCGGACTGTAAAACGCGCGGTGACAGGTGTACAGCAGCTCCGGTGTAATATGCGAAATGCTCTCCTCGCTGCCCGGAATGGACACACGCACCGGATGATTGCGATACAGACCCTCATACGCGCCGACGAACACCTCCCAATTGGGTGTGTCCTCTACCATGCGGATCTCCTGATTGATAATGCCGCGTTCCTTCTCCACGTTTTCATCCGTGAAGTACGGCGTGAACACGAATTTAAGCAGAATCTCCAGATTCTCCTCAAACCGGTCAGTGCAGGAAAAGTGATACGCCGTCATGGTGTGGCTTGTGAACGCGTTCGGACTTGCACCGGTGCGGGCGAATTTCTGCAGTGCATTGCCGTCCTCATCCTCGAACATCTTATGCTCAAGGAAGTGCGCCACGCCTGCCGGTGTATCATACCGCTTGCCCTCAAAGGTGAACGATGCGTCCACCGAACCGAAATCGGTCGCCAGAATGGCGAAGGTCTTGCTGAAGCCCTCCTTGGGCAGATAGCAGATGCGCAGACCGTTTGCCAGCGTGCGGGTCTGCATACTCTCGTGCAGAGCGGAATCATTCTTTGTCATTTTGCCGCTCCCTTCATAAAGAATACCGTGTCAAGCGCTGTGCTCTGTGCCGCGGCAATGACCTGCTCGCGCGTGATGTCGGTCACCTGCTCGATGCGCTCCTCGGGCGATACGAGCGTGCCTGCGGCCGCCTGTCCCATCCAGTAGCGCTCGAGTGTAAGCGGGTCGTCGAGCATAGTGCGCCAGCCGTTGACCAGCGTTTTGCGTGCGCTTTCGAGTTCTGCATCCGTAATTTCGCCTGCACGGCACAAATCCAGCTGGTGCAGGATTTCATCGCGTGCGACCTCGAAATTTCTGTTCTCAATGCCGGAGCCCACGATCATCAGTCCCTTAGATGCCACAAACTGTGCGCTTGCATAGTAGCACAGCGACTTTTTCTCTCGCACGTTGAGGAACAGTTTCGCGCTTGTCGAACCGCCGTAGATGGTCTGGAACATCCAGTACGCCGCCGGTTCTCCGCCGGTCAGTGATGCACCGCCGGTACGGAAGCCGAGCGACAGCTTGCCCTGGGTTACCTCGGCATCCTCAACGACCTCACGAACGTCACCAACAGGTCGCGCCTGCACGACCGTGTGCGGCTGATACAGCGTGCCCTCGCGCGGCTGGGCCAGCGGCGTTGCCATGAAGCGCGCTTCCACCTCATCTGGCATCATCGTACCGCAGTAGAACAGCTCCACCTGCGCCTCACTCAGCGCGCGGCGATAGGCCGCATACAGCGTTTCCGATGTAATGCGCTCCGCCTGCTCGATCGTACCGAGCGCGGACTTGCCGTAGTCCTCGTTTTCGCACATGATCTCATTCAGCCGGCGCGGCGCCCACGAACGTGGATCGTTTTTAAGTGCAGCAATGCGGTCGATCAGGTTGCCGCGCTCTCCCTCTGCATAGGCGGCGCAGAACAGGCCGTCCTGCAGATACGGGTTGTACAGCAGATCGCACAGCAGACCGATCACACCGGCGGTCAGACCGTCGGCTCCCGGTGCATAAGCCTCATCAATACAGTCGGACAGAAAGCCGATGCACAGGTTCTCGCCCTCCTTGCGCACTGCGGCTTCAATACGCGCACCGTACAGCTCATCGAGCGCGGTGCCGAACGCCTGCATATCGTTCAGCCTGGCCGTGCCGCGGCGCAAAACCTGCGGCAGACACGCGCGCAGCGCGGCATCCTCGCCGCCGAGCGGCAGCACCAGCATCGCACGCAGCACTGCCCGCTTAAACTTCGGTGTGGTCACGCAGGTGAGATTGATTCCCGCACCCAGCGTTTTTCGGGTCACTTGTTGCATAATTCCCCTCGATTCCGGAAAAGTTTGTCTAACGGGTTATATTATACCGTATATGTGGGAGTAACGCAAACGTAGTTTATGTGAAGTTACGGTGGTTTAACCGCAACGCAGGCTATTCCGGCGCCGACCCGCTGGGATGCACGAACCGCGCAGGCGGTTCGCCCTATCCGGGCGGCATTTCTCAGCACCGGCTGAGCGGGGTACTCGAACTGCGCAAGCGTGTTCGTCCCTAACGGACGGAGAGTTTTTCGCTGAACCTCAGCGGGGGATTCGCCGTCTGCGGACGGCGGGAACGTGCCGCGCCCCGCGACGGGGCCAAAAAGGAAGGACAACCTACGGTTTTCCTTCCTCTTTGAACTCCTACCTTTCCCTTGCTTCCTAATCTGGCACAGATTTCCTATATGTGACCGCTACGAAAAGGAGTACGGCAGAGGATTTTTTCTTCCGTATCTTTCGCAACCGATTCGCAGTGTTAGATAACGTACTGCTACACAGACCGGAAAGTCACCGCAGGCGCGGCATGACAGTGCCGCGCAACTCTTTAACACGTTATACCGCACGGCACCTACGAGGATAAATTATACCAGACATCTAAATTCGCAGATGCCGTGCGTTACAACGTGCCAAGGATTTGCGCGACACGGGGATGTCGCGCCTGCGTAGAGTAAACCGTATGTGTAGCAGTACGCTGTCTGTGAACTGCGAATATTTTGCGAAACAAACGCAAGAGTAACACGACTGCCGTTCCCCTATTTCGCAGCGGTCACATGTCGGCAATCTGCGCCAGACCCTCCCAAAAGGAAGTGGGAGGTAAGAGGGTAGAAACCTTGGTGTCTACCCTCTTGCCCCGCCGCGGGGCGCGGCGAATCCCCGCGCTCCGCAGAGCGCAACCCCTCGCTTGATTTCAAGCGAAAAACCTCCCGCCCGGAAAGGGACGAACATGCCTGCGCGGTTCAGGTACCCCGGTCAATCCGTGCAGGAAAAGGTGCCGCCCGGACAGAACGTAGCGCTGCGCGCCTCGTATGCCCCGGAAAGCCGACGGTTTCTAAAGACAAAAAGAAAAACCACTCACTTTCGTGAGTGGTTTTCGTGGTGGAAGTTAACGGGCTCGAACCGCTGACCCTCTGCTTGTAAGGCAGATGCTCTCCCAGCTGAGCTAAACTTCCAAGTGGTGACCCGTGGGGGAATCGAACCCCCGTTACCGCCGTGAAAGGGCGGTGTCTTGACCGCTTGACCAACGGGCCAAGGGAAAATGGTAGCGGTAATTGGACTTGAACCAATGACCTTCCGGGTATGAACCGGACGCTCTAGCCAACTAAGCTATACCGCCATATCCTTTTCCGTTGTTATCGCCCGCTCGCTGACGACTTGTTTAGTATAGTCCATAATCGAGTAAATGTCAACACCTTTTTTCAAAAAATTTTGAAAAAGTTTCGGAGCCGATTTTCCCGCTATTTCCCGCCCTGTTCCAGACTGTCCAGAAGCTGCTCGTAGAACGCCTCATTCCAGGTATGCGTCTGCGCCAATTCTTCTCCGGTGAGCATAAAATACTGATCGGATGCATATTCGCCTCTGTCCGGAATCGGATCGTCAAACGTGCAGTCGATGTAATATGTTGTGCCGCCCAGCCGCACAGCATTCCAGCCGTGGTTCATTTCCTCAGATGCGACATAGATGACCTGAATGCCTGCCGCCTTGCACAGCATCTCATACGCGCGGCCGTAACCGGCGCACACAGCCTTATGATCGAGCAGCGCGCCGTCTGCCGCGAAAGCGGGTGCCGAGCCGTCCGGAGCGTCCTCCTCTGCCGTATCCACATCGTACTCACACTGACGGATGAGGGTATCGTGCAGCGCACGCAGCTTCTCCTCTGCCGTCATGGTCTGCGAAACCGAGCCTGCCGCCAGAACCCTGGCGTACTCCCACGCCTGCTCCTGCCGCGCCTGCCGAGAAACCTCAGTGTTCAGCTCAATGGTCTTGTTCGGCCGTGTTACCGCGTGCAGCGCGAATGCGTATGGATACTGCGCCTCCAGTGCCCGGTACACCTCGTCCGCGTCCACGTTGTCCTCGCGGAAGGCAACGCCGTTTCCGTCGTTCTCCGCGTCCTGCCGGAGCAGATCTGCTGCCTGATAGACATTATCCACCGGCTTCGCCTGCAGATACGGCAGCCAGAATGCACCGCCGCCAAGCAGAGTCATGGTCAGCAGAAAGCCGAAAAATCGTCTCATACGTCCCCTCCTTCGGGTATGACAAAGCGGGCGGCTGCGCCGCCCGCTGTCTAACCGTCAAAACGCGCCGCGCTTCGACAAAAATGCAATTATCACATCAGCTTCACGGTGTAGTATACCGCAGTGATGAACAGATATGCCGCTGCCGCACCCAGTGCGATCATGACATGGCTTGCCGCAAGTACAACGACCGCCGTCAGCGCTACCATCACGATCGGCGTAATGGTGAGCATCAGGTATGCGTTCTTGCTGAACCGGGTGTTGATCTTGCTGCCGCGGAAGGTGAACTTGCCCTTCTTGCGGCGCAGAGAAGCCGTAACACCGATCTGGATCAGCGCCAGCACCGCGGTACCTGCTGCCGCCACGGTGGACATCCATGTATGGTTAGCCGAAACCAGCGCGCGGTGAATCACCAGCATTGCCGCAACACCCACACCGGTATCTACTGCAATCAGGAAAAATTCCGGCGCATAAGAATGATACACCAGATAATACACTGCCAGAACCGGCAGGACAACATACATCGCCTTGATCGGCATGGTGCCGTAGTAGTTGATTGCGGTCAGGAATACGATGGCAACAATGCTTGCAATCAGCATATTGCGTCCGCACACGATGCGGCGCACGCTGCTGCGCTTGCCTGCATGCTCCTGTCCCAGCATGATGATGCCGGCTGCCGCGCCGACAATGCCCACACCGAGCAGCACCCGCGTTACCAGCACGCCGGTCTTCCAGGTGTTGCTGTAGCACAGCAGGCGCTCGAGGATCATCAGTACCAGCACGCCGAGCAGGCACACGCTGAATACTGCGAGCACCTTGTTGGTGGTATACTCTTCCTGAGAAATTGGCTTTTTACCCACATTGTTTTTTGCCAATGTTTAACACTCCCTTTATTTCTTCTCACATGTTGCCGCCGGCATAGAGCACGGCCGCAAGCGCCGCAATCGGCGCAGTCTCACACCGCAGGATGCGTGTACCGAGCGAAACGCTCTGCAGTCCCGCGTCCACGGCTGCCTTTGCTTCAGCCGGATCGAAGCCGCCCTCCGGCCCGACCATCAGCGAAACCGTGTCCCTGACACCGCCTGCAAGCGCATCGTGCAGACCGGTCCGCTTCTCGTTTTCGTAGAAAAACAGTGCCGTTTCGCTTTCCGCCGCCTGCGCGATTGCGTGAGCGACCGGTACAACGGCTGCCACCTCCGGCAGACGTCCTCTGCCGCACTGCTTTGCTGCCTCGGCAGCAATCTTACGCCAGCGTTCCACCTTCTTTTCGGTCTTATCCGGTCGGGAAACGCAATTCTTGGACAGATACGGCACGATACGGCTGACACCGAGCTCCACCGCCTTCTGCACAATAAATTCCATTTTGTCGCCCTTGGGCAGCGCCATAAACAGCGTGATAGACTGCTTCGGTTCGGTATCCGCCGCGTGGCAGCTTACGACCCGGCAGGTCACGGCTTCCTTCTCCACGGCTTCCACCGTGCAGTCAAAATCCATTCCGGCACCGTCACACAGGGTAACACCTTCGCCGACACGCAGACGCAGAACACGTCCCGCATGATGCGCGTTTTCTCCGGTAAGGGTCAGCACGCCGTCCTGCGGCTGCTGATCGACAAAAAATCGAGGCATAATAATCAAATAACCTTTCCTATTTTAGCAAAAAAACAGCCGTTTGGCAAGTGAACATTCCGTGAATCCTGAAATAAATCACTTTTTCGCAGCAAAAGCACTCCAGTCATCGCTCTTCTCGTGCGAAAGAATCGTAAATCCGCTCTTTTCCAGCGCCGTGCGCACCTCCTCGGCACGCTCGTTGAGGATGCCGGAGCAGATCAGCGTACCGCCCTTGACCAGCTTATCCGCAAACATGGGCGACATGCCGATGATGACATCAGCCACGATGTTCGCCACGATCACGTCGTAGCCGTCGCCGATGTCCTCGGCGAGCTTCGGGTCGCGCAGCGCATCGCCGCACAGACCTCTGCCGATCTCAACATGGTTCTTTTCCGCATTTTCGTGTGCAGTTTTCAGGCAGTTCTCGTCGATATCGACGATAGTCTGCACATCCGCACCGAGCATAGCCGCCGCAATGGCCAGAATACCCGAGCCGGTGCCCATATCGAGCAGCTTGTCACCCGGCTTTACCGCATCCTCGAGCGCCATCATGCACAGCTGGGTCGTGTCGTGGCTGCCGGTGCCGAAGGACGACGCCGGATCGATCTCAAGAATACGGCGGCCCTGCGGGTCCTCAACCGTCTCCCACGAGGGCTTGATCATAAAGCCGCGTCCCACCGGGAACGGCTTGAAATACTGCTTCCATCCCCACTCCCAGTCCTCCTGACGGGTCAGCTCGGTTTCGGTACACAGTCGGCCCCAGGCGTGCTCCTCATCGCGCGCCTTGAGGTTTTCCAGCGCGGCACGGATATCCGCGTACTGCTTTGCACCCTCGTCGCTGTCCGGCAGATAGATTTTGAGACAGGTTTCCTGCGCGCGCTTCTCGCGCACCAGATCCTCGTCTACATAGTCCCAGTATATTTCGGTGTCCTTGAGAAATTCTTCAAAATCCGCCGCATCCTCAAGCACATAGCCTTCTACGCCGTTGTCCTCGAGCAGTGCCTCGACCGGACCGATGCCCTCGGTCGTCGTGTAGATCGTAACTTCTCTCCAGTCCATAGGTTCCACCCTGCCTTTCCTATCCAGATAACCGCGCTCCGCGCGGTATTCAATAACAATTTGCTTGCATAATTGCAACTACAAGACCGGTTTTCGTCCAGAAAACCGAGTCTTTGGTCCCGCCCGCAGGCGACTGCCGCTCTGCGGCAGCATTCAATCCGCGGCGCATTGCGCCGCAACAAAACCCGCGACATGTGCGTGGGTTTTGTTTCCCCGCCCCAGTGCCCCTGGGGCACGTCATTCGGGTATCGAAAGGCGGTTTCTCCGGAACCGTCTTTCGTATATAGGGGACTTTTGAAGTCCCCTATAAGCGGATCATGCCGTATTTCGTCTCAAAGTACGAAATGACCGCGTCTTCCTGCTCCCATGTGCCGTCATACAGTGCAAGTCCCGGAAAAACCCGCAGACCCTGCTCCAGCAGGTCGGCAGATTCCGCGCACAGGCACAGCGGACGCGAGATCATATAGCGGGATTCCTCCAGTGTGACAACATCCTCTTCGGTTTCGAGCAGCAGCTTGAACGCACCCGAATCATCCTCGGCTTCGATGAGATCCTCATCCAGATGCGGACCGCACTCGATCTCATCCGAAATGTCGATGGTCGGAGCGATAAAATGCGCGTGCTTGCCGTCCGGCGCACAGATAAAATCATCGTGATCGCGCGGCAGCGTTTTGCACGCCACCTGATTGCCGCGCAGCGCTGCGACAAATGCTTCCGTACTGTCGGGCACAATGACCTCGGTGTTGTACAGTGTGGTTTGAGACAGCCAGTCCGCGTGCATGCACACGCCGAGCGACAGCCGCGCATACGGCGCCGCGATTTCGAGCGCCTGCGTCAGCGATTCGGGATCGTGTGCGCTGATCAGCACAGTCGTAACGCCAATGCGCTGCAGCACACCGATAGCCGCCCGCACATCCGTGCCGTCCGGCAGATTGCCTTCATCGTCCTCCACCTGCAGCTCCGCAATTACCGTTCGGCCGCACAGATCGCCCAGAGCCAGCACAGCGGCACGCAGTGCCGGAAACGTCGGCGCGCCATGCAGATAATAGAACGCCGCATCGTCGTGCAGCAGCGGACGAAAGGCATCCTTGCACTGCTCAATATAGTGCATGGTGATCGGGCGTTCGCAGTGCTCCGCATCGGGTTCGGGCGGGCACTCGAGCGCCAGGCCGACCGGCAGCGGCGCCAGTTCTTCAGACCATGCATCACACAATTCGGCATTCGGTGCAAGCGCGCCTGCAAACCGCTCAGGCGCAGTATGATACAGCGGAATTGCCGCCGGATCGTTCAGCAAAAGCTGCGGTTTATGCTCGGATTGACATAAAGGAATATCCAAGGTTGTTCTTCCTCCTAAGAAGATGAAAAATATTCATATTTCAGTTGATAAAGTTTACTTTTTCGTCCAGCTGCCGTCACTCTTAACGATATACTTCTGCGGTTTTGCCGCCGCCAGCCTGCACATTTCAAGTGCGCTCTGCAGCTGATCGTCCACCAGATAGGTCTGGCCGTTCAGCGCAGTAACCGCTTCGTCCAGTGCGCTCAGCATCTCCGGAGACGCATACAGTGCCGCAGGCAGATCGTAAGCCGCCCGGAAGGACGCTACCGCGTCCGCTACGTCGCCGTCATACCTGCCGGTTGCTTCGGTGAGCAGTCCCAGCAGCGACAGGCGCTCGGTCATGGCGTAAACCGCGTCCGAGCTGTCGCCAAAACGCAGGGTTGTGCTCGTATCGAGCGGTTTGAGATCCTTGGTATTGACCGTAACCTTGCGGTTTTCCAGCTGGATATCCGGCGTCAGGCCGACGCCTTCCCAGCAGCCCTGCTTGGGCAGCTCGAGTTCCAGCGTGGTGATGACCAGCTTGTCGCCGTTTACCAGATCAATGTGGAACTGACCCTGTCCCTTGCCGTAGGTCTTGCTGCCGATGAGTGTCGCCGAGCCGGTGTCCTGCAGGCTGCCTGCCAGCAGCTCCGCCGCGGAAGCCGTGCCGCCGTCCACCAGAACGACAATCTTGTTAAGCGGCAGCGCATTGCCGGTCGAATAGGTCTGCTCCAGACCGCCCATATCGTCGCGGTAGCGGACGCCGGCAAGCTCTGCATCCTTGACCGGTGTCATAGCATTCGCCATTTTGAGCGCCGCGTCGATCAGGCCGCCGCCGTTGCCGCGCAGGTCGAGAATGACCGCACGGGTGTTCTTGGACGGCAGGCTGTCCCAAATCTCCGAAAACGCCGACCAGTCGTTCTGCGAGCCGATGGCGCTGACCTTGATATACTCCACACCGTCCGCCATCGTCTTGTTGGAAACATACACGCGGTTGACCTGACGGCGCTCACAGGTAACGGTAATGTCCCGTCCGTAGCGGCGCACGGTCAGCTTGACCGACGTGCCTTCCTCGCCGCGCAGCTTAGATGCTACATCGGCATTTTTCAGCTTGGTTGCGTCCTCACCGTTGATTTTCACGATAAGATCGCCAATCTGCAGACCGGCTTCCTCCGCCGCTGAATAGCGCATGACCTCAGCAATCTGTACGCCGTTTTCTGTCTCCTGCAGGCCGACACCGATGCCGACAAAGCCCTCAAGCGTCGAAAAGCCCTGCGAATATTCCTCGCTCGACAGATACATGGAATGCGTATCGAGCAGCGAGAGAATGTCGTTGAGCACGTCATACATCTCATCCGGATGCTTTTCCAGATATTTATTGATATAGTTCTGCAGAACGTACGGATCATGCTCCGCCTTGAGGCCGAAAGCATCAATGAGCGCCCAAACGCCGTCAAACCACGTTTCGCTCTGTCCGTCCTGCGTGATCGCACCGGCGGAGGCGGTCATCATTGCCGCCGTCATCGCCAGTGCCGCTATTCTTTTCGCTAATTTTTTCATGTGGTTCTCCTCCGCGCTCAGCGCGGCAAAAAATCCGTTTTGCTTGCAAAACGTAACCGCATGGCAGGTTTTTTACCGAAAAACCGAGCCATTGGTCCCGTCCGCAGACGGCCGCCGTTACACGGCGGCTTTCAATCAGCGGCGCATGCGCCGCAACAAAACCCGCGACATGTGCGTGGGTTTTGTTACCCCGACCCAGCGCTCTTGGAGCGCGTCATTCGGGTATCGAAGTATGGTTTCTCCGGAACCATACTTCGTATATAGGGGACTTTTGAAGTCCCCTATACGTTGTCACATGGACTCCGGTGCATCTACGCCGATGAGCTTCAGCACGTTCTCAATGGTCTGCTTTGCCGCCAGACACAGGGTCAGACGCGCATCACGGACAGCCGGCTCGGCATCCTTGATGCGGCAGGCGTTGTAGAAGTGATGGAACTGCTGCGCCAGTGCAACGGCGTACTTGTTGAGACGCGACGGATCGCGGCTGACAGCGGACTGCACGATCTCCTCGGGCAGCAGAGCAACCTGCTTGATGAGCTGACGCTCATCTGCGCCGGTCAGCACGGAAAGATCGGTCTTGCCGGTATCCGGCAGCGCAATGCCGCTCTCCTGTGCGTTCTTGAGCACGGAGCAGATACGCGCGTGTGCGTACTGCACATAGTACAGCGGGTTGTCGGAATCCTGCTTGATAGCAAGGTCAAGGTCGAACTCCATCTGGGTCTCCGCCGCGCGGGAGTTGAAGAAGAAACGCGCTGCATCTACCGGAATCTCGTCGAGCAGGTCGGTCAGCGTCAGGCTCTTGCCGGTACGCTTAGACATGCGGACAACCTCGCCGCCCTGCATCATGCGGACAAGCTGCATGAGCACGATCTCCAGACGGTGCGAGCCGTCCAGTCCGAGTGCATCCAGAGCGCACTGCAGACGCTTTACATGACCGTGATGGTCAGCACCCCAAATGTTGATAACACGGTCGAATCCGCGCTTCTCGAACTTGTTGCGATGGTAGGCAATATCCGCCGCAAAGTAGGTATAAAAACCGTTTGCACGGCGCAGAACGTCGTCCTTGTCGCAGCCGAAGTCAGTCGAACGGAGCCACAGTGCGCCGTCCTCGGTCTCGTAGGTTGCGCCCTTGGCGGTCAGCATGTCGATGGTCTCCTTGACGTAACCGCTCTCATGCAGAGTGGACTCACGGAACCATACGTCGTAGTTGATCTTGTAACGCTTGAGGTCGCGCTCCATGCGGGCAATGTTGGTCGGCAGACCGTAGCCCTCAATAACGGCAAAGCGCTCCTCCGGGGTCTTTTCGAGCAGGCTGTCGCCGTACTGCTCTACCAGATCATGCGCCAGCGCCTTAATGTCGTCGCCCTGATACCAGGAAGCGTCGAACTCAATCGCATCCTCGCCCTTGATCTCCTGGATATAGCGGCCCTCAACAGAGTGCGCGAACTTGTCTACCTGATTGCCTGCATCGTTGATGTAGAACTCACGGGTAACGTCGTTGCCGGACCAGTCCAGAACAGAGGACAGGCAGTCGCCCAAAACACCGCCGCGCGCGTTGCCCATGTGCATCGGGCCGGTCGGGTTGGCGGAAACGAACTCTACCATGACCTTTTCCGGCTTTTTGCTCTCGGTACGGCCGTAATTCTCGCCCATGGTGAATACACCGCGGACAGCCTGCTCGTACCAGCCCTGATTCAGCGTGAAGTTCATAAAGCCCGGGCCTGCAATGGTCACGGTGTCAAAGCAGCTGCCCTCGAGGTCGAGGTTTGCCACGATGCTCTCCGCGATCTTGCGCGGCGCCATGTGCAGCGGCTTTGCACACTGCATGGCAAAGGTGGATGCCCAGTCGCCGTTGGAAGAATCCTTCGGGGTCTCTACTGCAACCGGAGGAATGGTGCCTTCAGGCAGCTCGCCTGCGGCTACAGCCTTGCGGTACGCCGCTTCTACAACGCGGGTTGCTTCGGCGCGTGCGATCTCATATGCGTTCATGTGTACACTCCTATATCTAAAATCTCTTATTTTTACTTTGTTAAACGACCTGAATGTTCGGTTTGGTCGATACCGTCATCTCAAAGTGGTGTTCTCCCATGAGAGAGTTGTCCACCTCGACCGTGTAGTCGATGATGAGGTGTCCGCCGTTCTCGCCGATGGTGTTGTGCACCCGCGAGGTGTGGGTGGCGATAGCCATTTCGCTGCCGACCGGCGTCTGATACAGACCGACATGGCGCTCGTCCTCGGCGAACAGCATGTGCGAGGGAAACGTACCCGTGCGGATGAGGGCAACCGTTTTGCCGTCCAGTTTGACGGTGGTCTTGGTGCCTTCGAGTCCGGTCAGCTCACTTTCCTCGTATGCGATGTAATATTTTCCGCCGCGCTCGTACAGCGTGGCAGCGGTTTGCAGGTCGATGTTCTCCTCGTCACAGCCCGCAAACTGCTGCTGAGAGGAAATCGTCAGCCAAACGTCCTTCTTCATATTTCTATGCTCCTTAGCCGTAAAACAGCTTTAATAACGGGAAATATCCACAAGCTCCGCACCGACATCGACCTTTTC
Source organism: Butyricicoccus sp. AM05-1 (assembly GCF_003474415.1). Classification (NCBI taxonomy): domain Bacteria; kingdom Bacillati; phylum Bacillota; class Clostridia; order Eubacteriales; family Butyricicoccaceae; genus Butyricicoccus; species Butyricicoccus sp. AM05-1. The sequence continues at coordinate 67,447 of NZ_QUDG01000010.1, forward strand.
CTGCAGGAACAGCTCGGCGAGCTGGTCAAAGCCCTGCGGATCGTCCGAAACGAAATACTGCGTCGTACCCGTGCCCTCGTTCGGGTCAAACTGCGTGGAAGCGAGGTTTGCCGCCTCGGCGCCCGAGTCTATGAGCGTCACATCCGGACCCATAAAGTCGCCGATGACCTCCTCGAGCAGCGGATAGTGCGTACAGCCGAGGATGAGCGTATCCACACCTGCGTCCTTCAGCGGCGTGAGATATTCCTTCACCACAGTCTCGATGACCACATCGCCGCGGTGCACGCGGCCGTTCTCGACCAGCGGCACGAACAGCGGACACGCCTGCGTGAACAGGTCGAGCGTGCCGTCCTTTTTGTGCAGATACTTCTCGTATGCACCCGAACGGATGGTGGCCGCCGTGCCGATCACGCCGACTCTGCCGGTCTGCGTCATGGTCATGGCGCGGCGGCAGGCAGGCTCGACCGTGCCGATGATTGGGATGTCGTTCTCCTCGGAAAGCAGGTCAAGCGCGATTGCGGACACGGTGTTGCAGGCAATGATGATGGATTTCAGGTCATACTGGCGCAGAAACGCCACATCCTGCCTCGCATACTTGGTAATGATATCGCGGCCGCGCGTACCGTACGGCACACGGCCGGTATCGCCGAAATAGATGATATTCTCCTGCGGCATCAGGGCGTGCAGACGGCGCACGGCGGTCAGACCGCCCAAGCCGGAGTCAAATACGCCGATGGCGCGCTTATCCATGATGCTCCTCCAGTGCCAGAGAGATCAGGCGGTCGAGCAGTTCGGCATAGCCGATGCCCTCGTAGTCAAACAGCTTGGGGTACATGCTGATCGAGGTAAAGCCCGGAATCGCATTCAGCTCGTTGAAAACGACCTCACCGCTGTCGTGGGTGACAAAGAAGTCTACGCGCGACAGGCCGCGGCAGCCGAGTGCGGTGTAAACGCGGACAGCGTCCTGACGGACGGCCGCAAGCTGCTCCTCGGTGATATGTGCCGGAATGTACAGACGCGAGCTTTCGTCCTTGTACTTGGCGTCAAAGGTGTAGAACTCCTGCGTCGGAGCGATCTCGCCGACCGTAGAGGCCTGCGGCTCGAGGTTGCCGAGCACAGCGCACTCGACCTCGTGACCGTCGATGAACTCCTCGACGAGCACCTTGGTATCCAGCTTAAAGGCTTCGGCCAGGCCCTCGGCCAGCTCGAGCAGATTGTTCGCCTTGGCAACGCCCACGGACGAGCCCTGCGAGCACGGCTTGACGAATACCGGGAACGCGCCCAGCGTTTCCGCAGCCGCGGCGATTACTGCCTCGGCATTGCGCTCAAAGTCATATCTCAGCGCCAGATAGTACCGCGCCTGACGGACGCCGGTGCCCTCAACGACCTTTTTGGTCAGCGCCTTATCCATCGTGTTCGCGCTTGCGGCTACGCCGCAGCCGACGTACGGAATGCCGGCCAGCTCGAGCAGACCCTGCATCGTGCCGTCCTCGCCGCCGACGCCGTGCAGCACCGGGAATACGCAGTCCAGACGGACAATCTCGATCTCTCCCTCACGGAGCAGCACCATGCCGTGCATGCCGCGGTCGGGTGCGAGAACGGCCTTTACCTTGCCGGTCATGCGCTCCCACGCACCGCTCTCTACACGGTCCGGATCACAGTCCGGGCAGTAGAACCACTCGCCGCTGCGGGTGATGCCGACCGGATAGATTTCATATTTATCTTTATTCAGGTTTCGCAAAATAGAAGCGGCAGACAGGCACGAGATGTCGTGCTCACTCGAAATACCGCCGAATAATACAGCCAGTTTCATTTATCAGATTCGCCCTTTCGTTCGTTTCCTCTGCCCATACTTATACAGATACCATTATACGCTATCTTTTCCGCGAATACAATGCGAAAACAGTGTTTTTCCTGCACTGATCCCACAAAATTTACAATTCCTTCATAGTTATTTTTGATATACCTGTTGACGGACTATATTATATTTCATATAATATTATTAGAAACACAGGAGAGGAGGATTCCATATGTCCTATCCCATCTCGTCCTCCCTGCTGGACGGCATCGTGCTTGCCGTAGTCGAGCGAGAAAGCACCTACGGCTACCGTATCACGCAGGACGTGCAAAAGGTACTGGATATTTCCGAATCTACGCTGTATCCGGTACTTCGGCGGCTGATGAAGGACGGCTGCCTGACCACCTACGATCAGGCCTATGCGGGCCGCAACCGCCGCTACTACCAGATCACCGAGCACGGCAGAGCCGCTCTGCGGCAGCACCGCATCGACTGGCAGAACTACCGCAGCGGGATCGACACGATCTTTTTTGGAGGGGTGAACCAATGAACAGAGCAGAATATCTGGCCGCACTGCGGCGTGCGCTTTCGGTTCTGCCGGAGGAGGAACGCGCCAGTGCCCTGTCTTACTACGAGGAATATTTTGATGATGCAGGCCCGGAGAACGAGGCCAAGGCCATCGAGGAGCTGGGCGACCCGGCCAAGGTAGCCGCACAGATCCTCGCGGACTACCGCGAGCTGACCGCCGTACCGCCCATCCGGCCCATCAGGGAGAAACGCCGCTGGCGCGGCATCAACCCGTGGCTGCTGCTCGTGCTCGTGCTGCTGGCCATCCCCATCGGCGGGCCGCTGCTCGTCGGCGCGTTCGCGACGGTGTTCGGTGTTTTTATCGCCGTTATCGCGGTCATCTTCGCCGTGCTGCTCGTGCTGTACGGCATCCCGCTCGCGCTCGTGTGCGGCGGCGCGGTGCTCGGCGTGTTTTCCCTCGGCCTGTGGATGACACCGGCGAACGCACTCGTCACGCTCGGCACCGGGCTGGCCTGTCTGGCGGCGGGCATCCTGCTCGGACTGCTCGTTATCAAGCTGAGCATTCTGTTTGTGCCGCCGGTGTTCCGCGCCTTTGTCACCGTGCTGCGTGCACCGTTTAACTGGATTCGCAACAGATGCCGCCGTACAGGAGGTGGAAATGTATGAAAAAGCTCATTATTGCGTGCTCGGCCGTGCTTGTGCTCGGCTTAGGGCTCACCGCCGCCGGACATCTCCTCGGCGGACAGCTTTACAGCGTGTACTATCACGGCGCGCTGCATCCGTTCAGCGAGACCGCCCGCCACTTTTCCGATAAGCTCGAGGACGTCAGCGATTCTTATGTTTCCCCGGACGATGAGATCGACAGCGATTTCGACACCGGCTGGGTGCAGGATTACCTCGAAACCCGCCGGAATGCCATCGAGCACGGCGATATGCCTATCCAGTCGGTCGATCAAATCGATTACATCGACTTGACGCTTAATGGCGGAGAATTTACTATCGAGAACGGTTCGGACTTCGCCGTCAGCGCAAGCGCTAATTTCGCAGATACGCAGATAAGCGGTACGCACTGGGCTGCTTCGCTCTGGGCAAACGATGAACCGGCAACGATTACCCTGCCCCGTGACGGAAACTATCTGCAAATCCGCATTTCCTGTGGACAGCAGGCAAATGTGACTATCCGCGACCGTCTATCCGCGCAGAATATCGAGCTGTCTGCCGGAAATGGTACGCTCATCGCCGATAAACTGTATGGATACAGAATCACGCTGGATGCAACCGACGGCCGCTTATCCGCAACCCTGCCCGAGTCGGCAGACCAGTATCATATACAGGCCACTACCAACTGGGGTACAGTCATAATGAACGGCACACCGCTGGTTCAGATGGACGAACTCGGAAACGGCACTGCACAATACGATAACCGCGCCGAGCACGTTCCACACGATCTGCAAGCCAGAGTGTCCGGCTCCGGCCAGATCAGCCTGCTTTCCCAAGTCACACTCGCTAACGCCGATGCCCCTGTCTGAACTGTAACTTGACGAAATCCACAAAACAACGTATGATAAAAGAAAAGGAGACTTTACGATGAATGGCAAGAAATTGTATCGCAGTGAATCCAACCGCATGCTGTGCGGTGTCTGTGCCGGCATCGCGGAATATTTTGATCTCGACCCGACTTTGATCCGTCTGGCATGGGCGCTTGTATGCTTCCTCGGCGGTTCGGGTATCCTGGCGTATATTATCGCCGCGATCATCATTCCGTCCGAGAGCACGCGCAATAACAATATGATGTGACCCATCGCCGTTTCTCCGGAAAAGAGAGGAAGTGCTCGCTATGAGCGAAAACCAGCAGCCGCTGGACGAAGAACAGGCGGTTTCCGATGTGCAGGAGCAGGAAACCCTGCCTGCCGCAGCCGAAGATACCCCGCCCGCTGCGCAGGATGAAAATGCACCCGCCATCCTCGACGCGGAACCAGAAGAGGAAGAAGAAGATATTGATCCTGCCGATGTGAAGATCTTCGGCATGAAGCGCCATGTGTTCCAGCTGACCTGTCTGGGCGCCGCTGTCGGCTATATCCTGTGCGGACTGGTCGGTATTCTCGGTGAGAAGATGCAGGGTACCGGTCTGGGCGATATTCTGGCGAAATCGCCGAGCACAACCGTCTGGGCGGTCGTTGTGGCCGCTGTCGGCTATTTTATCGGCTCGCGTCTGGAGAAAAAGCGCGAAGCTGCTCTTGCGGACGAACAGGCCGCACTCGAGCAGTCCAATGATACAAACGCATAATTTTCCTTTTGGAGCTGTCCGGAAAGAGAGTCTGTGTAAGCAGGCTCTCTTTTCGCGTTTGCGCAACAAAAAAGAACCCCGAAGGGTTCTTTTGAGGCTGTCGAAAAACTATCGTTTTCCGAGCAGCCTCTCGCTCGAAACCACGCTTTCGAGCGAATACTGAAGAAAAACCGCGCCCTACGGCCACATTTTTTCTTCCCTTGTATAAATTCCGAGATACATGCTCCCGGAATTTATGAATTTGCTTCGCAAATCCTATTTTATGCGTGCTGCCGCACGAAGCGTAAAAATTAAAATAATACTTTTTTGACAGACTGAAAAGAACCCCGAAGGGTTCTTTTTACCGCTCATCGCTGTTAATTTTATCGAGAATCTTCTTATCCCGCTTATCCTGCGGCTGAAACTGTGCAAACAGGTCGGGCCGATCCTTTTTCGTGCGGCGCAGGCTCATTTCGCGTCTCCATGCTTCAATATTGGCATGGTGCCCGGAGAGCAGCACCTCCGGCACTTCCCTGCCGCGCCAGTTTTCCGGGCGGGTGTACTGCGGATGCTCGAGCAGACCGTCCCAGTGGCTTTCCGCCGTGAACGCTTCCTCGTCCGGCAGAACGCCCGGCACCATGCGGCATACCGCGTCCGCGACAGCCATCGCAGGAATCTCCCCGCCGGTGAGCACAAAGTCGCCGATGGAGATCTCCTCGTCCACGCACTCGTCAATAAAGCGTTGGTCAATGCCCTCATAATGGCCGCAGACCAGAATAAAGTGCTCCTTTGTGAGCAGCTCACGCGCTTTCTGCTGGTTAAACGGCTGTCCCTGTGCAGAGAGGAACACCGTGTGCACATGTTCGCCGGCACTCAGCGCCTGATGGCACAGATACAGCGGCTCAGCCAGCATGACCTGTCCGCGTCCACCGCCGTAGGGCGCGTCATCCGCCTTGTGGTGCTTGTCGAGCGCATAATCGCGGATGTTGGTTGCCTTGACCTCGACAACACCCTTGTCCTGGGCGCGTCCGATAATGCTTTCGCGCATAACCGCGTTGATCATCTCCGGAAACAGCGTCATAATGTCGATTTTCATTCGATCAGACCCTCGATGCTCTCAACGTAGATCACGCCGGCTTCCATGTCGATCTCCTTGAGGAACGGCTTGATGGCCGGAATGTAGATCAGACGTCCGTCCTCACCGGCGATTTCGTACATATCATGCGCTGGATTACTGGTCAGTACGTCACGGATGCGGCCGATTACGCGGTCAACGCGCAGATCGAACACCTTGAAGCCCAGAATATCCTGAATGAACACGAGATCCTCGGGCAGCTCTACGTCCTCGCGGTCGAGGTGGAGCACCTTGTTGCGCATCGCCTCGGCGGCCTCGACCGTGTCAATGCCCTTGATATGCATAAGCACAACATTCTTGTGAACCTGCGCCTTTTCGACGGTCACAGGCGTTTTTTCGTCCAGATAGAGCGTGTCAAAGTCACACAGCACCTCAGGGCTGTCGCACCAGCTCTGCACCTTCAGGTCGCCGCGCACGCCGTGCGTGCCGACGATCTTGCCGGCCTCTAAAAATTTCTTCGGCATATTCGTTCTTTCCTCCTGCCTGTGAGCGTTTTTATTCCTGCGATGTTTGATTGATGGTGATTCGTTTATCTGTCGGGGATTTCACCGTCTGCTTCGAAATCAGGGAACGGCAGTCGGGTTACTCTTGCGTTTGTTTCGCGAGACATTCGCAGTTCACAGATAACCTGCTGCTGCACATATGGGTTACCCTAGGTGCCGTCCGCTGTCTCCAGACTCACGATTTGTGCGGCACTGTTATCCCCCAGGGGACCTTCTCTTGCCCTTCGGGCAATTCACCTTGTGCCGCACCCAGCGTCGAGCAGCCGACCTGTGTAGCAGAAATGTATCTGACACTGCGAATAGGTTGGGAAAGACACGGAAGCAAAAATCCTCTGCCGTTCCTCTATAGTCTCAGCTCTCTGATTGCCGCCGTGCCCTCTTAGGAAAGGGGTGATTCACAAGAGGGTGGAAACCTTGGTGTCTACCCTCTTGTGCCCCTGCCGGGTAGGCAAATCCCCGCTGAGGTTCAGCGAAAAACACCCCGCCCGTTAGGGACGAACACGCTTACGCAGTTCGTACACCCCGCTGGATCGGTGCAGATAAAACAAAAAATCGCCGCGCTGCGGCGATTTTCGGAAAAAGCCAGCGCCTGACGGCACCGGCTCTTCATTCAAGTTGAAGTGATTAACACTTCGGCGCGATCCGCGCAGGCTCAGTCGAGAATATCAACTGTGACGCGCTTGTTCTCGCGATTGCCTGCCGCTTTCATGAGTGTGCGGATTTCCTTTGCGATGCGGCCGTGGCGACCGATAACGCGACCCATATCTCCCGGTGCTACACGCAGCGAGTAGGTGATGTTATCGCCGTCGATCTCCTCAGTAATGGCAATCGCAGCCGGATCGGAAACCAGATTTTCGACTATATAAGTCAGTAACTCTTTCATTTCGACGACCTCACTCAATTCAGCACACCGGCCTTCTTCAGAATACCGCGAACGGTATCGGTCGGCTGAGCGCCGTTCTTGATCCACTCCTGAGCACGGTCAGCGTTTACGTTGACAACAGCCGGCTCTGCCAGCGGATTGTAAGTGCCGATCTCCTCGATGAAACGACCGTCACGCGGGTAACGGGAATCAGCGACAACGATGCGGTAGAACGGAGTCTTCTTAGCGCCCATGCGACGCAGTCTGATCTTTACCATTGAAATTTCACCTCCTGTTATAGAAATTTATCTATTGTAAATTTACTTTACAAACGAATAGCGATTAAAACGGCAGCTTGAAGTTGCCCAGTCCCGGGAAGCCGCGGCGTTTTTTGCCCTTGCTGCGTGCCATGCTGGTAAGCTGCTTGGTCATCTTCTGCATGGCCTCAAACTGCTTGAGCAGCTTGTTGACCTGCTCGACCGACAGTCCGCAGCCGTTTGCAATGCGCTTCTTGCGGGAGTAGTTGATGATGGAGGGATTATCTCTCTCCTTCGGGGTCATAGACTGGATGATGGCTTCGGTATGCGCCATCTGCTTTTCGTCGATCTTTGCACCGGCGAGGGCTTTTGCGTCCACACCCGGCAGCATGCCGAGCATTTCCTCCATCGAGCCCATGTTTTTCATTTTCTGCAGCTGATCGTAAAAATCGGTCAGCGTCAGCTTGCCGGCCATCATCTTCTTGGCGGTTTCGGCTGCCTGCTTCTGATCAAAGGACTCCTGCGCCTTTTCGATCAACGTCAGCACATCGCCCATGCCGAGGATGCGGCTTGCCATACGGTCCGGGTGGAACGGCTCGATATCGCCGAGCTTCTCGCCCGTGCCGATGAACTTGATCGGCTTGCCGGTAACGGCCTTGACCGAAAGCGCTGCACCGCCGCGTGCGTCGCCGTCCATCTTGCTCATGAGCACACCGTCGATGCCGAGAGCCTCGTCAAAGGTCTGTGCGACCGTTACAGCGTCCTGACCGGTCATTGCGTCCACCACAAGGATGATCTCGGTGGGCTTGACCGTTGCTTTGATGTTCTTCAGCTCGTCCATCAGCTTTTCGTCGATGTGCAGGCGACCTGCGGTATCGAGGAAAACCAGATCATAGCCGTTCTTGCGGGCAAAGTCGATGCCGTGCTTTGCGATCTCGACCGGATCGCCCTGACCTTCGTCAAAAACGGGGATGTTAAGCTGCTTGCCAACTACCTTTAACTGTTCGATAGCCGCCGGACGGTAAACGTCACAGGCTACGAGCAGCGGTCGGCGCTGCTGCTGCTTGCGAAGCAGAGCGGCCAGCTTTGCGCAGTTGGTGGTTTTGCCGGCGCCCTGCAGACCGGCCATCATCACGATGGTGGGCGGGTTCGGCGATATGGTCAAACGAGTGGTCTGGCCGCCCAAGAGCGAAACCAGCTCCTCGTTTACGATCTTGATGACCTGCTGGGTCGGAGACAGGCTTTCGAGGATCTCCGCGTCCGTTGCCTTTTCGGTAACGGTCTTGATGAAGTCCTTTGCGACCTTGAAGTTGACGTCCGCCTCGAGCAGTGCCATGCGGATTTCCTTCATTGCGTCCTTGATATCGGACTCGGTCAGCCTTCCCTTGCTGCGCAGGTGCTTAAAAGCAGATGAAATTTTTTCGGTAAGCCCTTCAAATGCCATGTTAAGCCTCCTGCCTGAGCTGTTCGAGCAGTGCCGTCATGCGGGAAACGATCTCGTCCGCCTCGGCACTGTGCAGTTGTGCGGCGTTCAATTCATGCAGCTGCTCAACCTCGTGCTGAAGTTCCTCTGCGCACCGCTCGGTGTCGCCGTATCGGGCCACCAGACCGAGCTTGTCCTCCATCTCATGAAGGGCGTGCTCCGCTCGCTTGATGCTGTCGCGCACACCCTGACGGGTGATGCCGGCGTGCTCGGCGATCTCGGAAAGCGAAAGATCTTCATTGTAATACAGATCAAACAACTCGCGCTGCTTCTCGGTGAGGGTTTCGCCGTAGAAGTCAAACAGCAGGCTCATTTCAAGCGGTGTTGCCTTCATGGTGATCCTCCCTCTGAAGTGTAAAGTGTTTTGCCTTTACATCGAACGTGTTTATTCTATCCTATATCAGCTCTTTTGTCAAGAGGGAACTTTTCATATTGTAAAGTTTTTTTCGTTCCGGTTGAACCATCGGGAATTGCGGATGGAAACCGCAGCTTCTCCCGCTCACCGATTCATCCACCGAATCACGCTCAGCGCCTGCGGCGCGATCTCACTCGGAGACGCCGCCGGCTTCGCCAGAAAATATCCCTGCAGCAGATCAACGCCCAACTCAATAACCTTGCGCAGCTCAGCTTCGGTCTCGATGCCCTCGGCAACGATCTTCATGCCGCGTCCGTGTGCGTATTCCACAATATCCTTGACCAGCTGCTGCTTATCCGCATCGGTGTCGATATCGCAGATGATGTTGATATCCACCTTGATATAGTCCGGCGACAGCTCGAGCAGACTATTGCTGTTGCTGTAACCGCTGCCCCAGTCATCCAGCGCGAACGCGCCCTGATCGCCCAGTGCCCTGCGCTTGCGCTCCAGCGCCTCGCGGTCGATCTCCTCTTCCTCGGTGATCTCGATGACCAGATTATTCAGCAGCTCGGCAAACTGCGTCTTGAATTCCGCAACATCCTCATCCGTCAGGCTGCTGCTGGCAATCGAGTTGAGAAACAGCTTGGTGTTCCTATGCAGCCGCCCCCTTTTCTGCATCATCACAAACGTGGATGCCGCCTTGAAGGCGGTCAGCCGCTCAATCTCGTACAGCTTGTCCATCTCGCGCGCCAGCTTCATCACGGTCAGCGGCGAACTCAGAAGCGGCATTTTCACACGCAGCAGCGCCTCATACGCCTCTACCCTGCCGGTATGCGCTGAGAAAATCGGCTGAAAATGGTAGCCTGCACTGCTCTCACGCAGCATCTGCAGGAATTCCCTGCGCAGCTGTGCTGCGTAGACCTCCTGATTATAGGCGCCGATATCAAATTCACCCATTTCGCCCTTGGACTCATGCTTCACCTGATACATGGCAAAATCCGCATGCTTTTTGAGCGTAGCCAGATCCCTGCCGTTCTCCGGATACCACGCGATACCACCGGAAATGCTGATGCGCATGGTGTCGCCGTTCGGCAGAAGCGCCGTGCGCTCCTTTATTGCTTCGGAAAGCCTGTTCAGCACCTGACGGATTTCGTCCCGTCTGTCGTAGCCATAGAACAGCACAATGAATTCATCTCCCGACATACGGGCGCAAATGGTATTCTGGGGCAGCGTCTGTGCAATGCACTGACCCGCCAGATTGATATATCGGTCGCCCCAGTCATGGCCGAACGTGTCGTTGATATGCTTGAGGTTATCCATATCCATCATCAGCAGTGCAGCATGCCCCAGTTTTTCCGGCATACGGAACAGTTTTTTCGCCCGTGCATCAAAGGCCCGGCGGTTGTACAGATCGGTCAGCACATCGTAATCGCGCTCATGCTCGATACGGCGGCGCTCAAGTGTTGTCGCAGTCACATCCTCGACCAGACCGACCTGCACCTCATCCTCGCCGGTGATGCGCAGCATGACAAACCGCTCACTGCCGTCCTTTTGCGGAATGGTGAACACACAGCCGCCGTCCTGCAGACTGAAGCTCTCCTTCTGCAGCACCAGATTCTCCATCAGCATCTCAAACTGCTCCCGTGTCACATCATTCGGGTCGGTGTTCTGCATGCCAAGCATGGAGAAAAAGTTGTCGGTCACGAATACTTTATCGCTGTCCTCACGGATTTCATAGCCGCCGAGTTCAATACTTGCCATGTCCATAATACGCAGGAATTTCGTGGAGGTATCCAGAATATCCTGACTGAGTTGGGTGATTGCGGTGGAAAAGCCGTCTAACTCGCGGATGCCGGTGCGCGAGAGCTTTGGGATCTCCGTTCTCTTATCCTGTATAGCGGCTATCTCGTCGGACAGCTGCCGGATCGGATGCGCCAGTCCGCGGCTGACCAAATAACTGCATACCAGACCGACGGCCAGCGTCAGCACGACTGCCACCAGCAGCAGACTCTGCATATCGTTGGATATTTTATACAGCGTGCTGTTGGGCACTATGCCGAGCAGCAGCCAGTGCTCATTCGAAAATGGTGCGTTGCGGTCGTACAGCGTCAGCGGTTCCGCACAAGCGAAGTATTTTGTCTTATTGATGACAATGGTGCCGGCAGCACCGCTGTCCTGCATGACAATGCTCTGCGCGCTTTTCAGCGAACGATCCTGCGTAGAAAACGTCACCGGCTGCAGCGGGATGCCGCCTGCCTGCTTTTCATCAGTCGTTACGGCGAGCAGGTATGCGCCGGTGCCGTCATTCTGCAGTTCGGTCAGCGGCAGCTGCTCCTCCAGATAGCTGCACAGCAGCTCCACGCCGACAACGCCGTACACCGTGCCGTCCGGCAGGATGAGCGGCTGCGCGTACGCGATTGCCTCCCGCTTGTCTCCCGGCAGAACATACGGCGAGGTCGTCCAGCGGCCGTACTGCGCCATCATCAGCTTGCCGCCGTCCTGATAGGCGGTCCTGAACGGCTGATACACAAAATCACCAAGCTCTTCATAGTCCAGCGTGGGCTGCCAGCAGGAGTCTGTCGAAATACGCATGGACTTCACGATTCCTGCCGGTGCAAACGACAGCATCAGATCCTCGTTGCGCTCGGAAGCCGCCGCATCCGGGTCCAGATCGCGCAGATAAATGCCCGGCAGACGCCCATTGGTCTTGTGGGCATCCAGATCGCATGTATTGAGCACAACGAATACACCCGTCACCGACGAGCTGCGCAGCTGCATCACCAAATCATCTGCAATCGCTTCAAGCAGCGGCTCGCTTGAAGCACTGCTCTGTCCCAGCGTATCCTTTGAGATTTGACCGGAGGCCAGCAGCGCTTCGGTTTTCTCGTTGATCCGATTCGGCATGTCGCCGAGATTCTGCGCCTGCACGAGAAAATCCTCCAGATAACTGCTGCGGTTCTCAACCTGTTTGGCTAAAATATCCTCCGCGTTCCGGTCCAGCTGCTGTGGCACGCGGCTTACCGCGATGGAGGCGACCAGCAGTGCGACCTCGACCGCCAGAATGACCAGTACCGATATAAATATAGTGGAAAAGACCGATCTTTCCCGTTTTTCTGTTGGCTTACTGCAAGCCTTCATACCGCACCGCCTGTTCAAACCTAATCTCTCGAGCTGTTTCTCTTATCCTTCGTATGCCTGAAGCTGCGCCAGCGTATCCCGATACCAGCTGTCAAAATATGCATCTGTCAGAAATTCCGCCTCGGCCTGCTCCGCGCTCTGCCCGGCTGCAATGCGCTGCTCCACCGTGTCGCGGTCTGCCACAGCAAGATCACTCATCGCGTATTCCAGCACCTTGCGCGCGTTCTTGCCGCCCTCGAAGGCGCGGGTAGTGTACAGCTTATTCTCGTTTACCGTCTTGACCGCCATCTGCAGAACGGACTTGACCTCGGGTGTCATAGCAACCTCGCTGTCAGCCAGCGTTTCTTCTTTATTCGCTTCCCGGGTGACCGGCAGATAACCCGAGCTGATCGAGAACTGAATGTTGTTCTCCGGTGCGGTGAAATACTTGAGGAAGGTTACGCTCGCCTTGATCTCCGCCTCATCACCCTTGGTAACAACCATGCCCGCTCCCTGCTGCACTGAAACCGGTTCACAGCCCGCAAAATGCGGATTCGGCAGCACTTTCAGCTCGATCGAATGGCTGTCGTCATCACTGGTCATTACGCTGTCCGGAAAGAAGGTCGCGCTCGAGCTGGAGCCGACATAGGACAGGATCGTACCGGTTTTGATGTCATCGCTGCGGAAATGGCCGTTTGCCTCAAAATAGCCCTTGATAAACGGCACGTAGTAGTTGTCCCACAGCTTACGGATAACATTTTTATCAAAATCAAGCGTCATTTTGCCGTTCTGCACGTCAAAAATCGTGCAGCCAAGCTCCTTTGCACCGATAAGCAGATAGTTTGCCATCGCATCTCTGCCAAACAGAGCACGGCCGTCATCCGGCGCTTCGGTCTGCGCGTCCGTCCAGTTATAGTATTTCTCGGCTGCTGCGGTCAATCCCTCAACCGTCGCAAGATCGTCATAAGTCGTGCCGGTCGCCTGCGAAAACGCCTGCCAGTCGGTATCGTTCAGATAAAGCACCTCGGTGGCCTTTGCGGTCAGGAAAATCTTGATACTGCCATCACCGTCAAAGTCACCCTCGGTGAGATAGCCTTCGATGTACTCGCTTTTCTCGCTTTCGGTCAGGTAGTCGTTCAGATCCACGACCATGCCCTGCTGATCGAGCGCATAGGCGGTATCCGCATAGCCGGAGAAGATATTCGGCAGTTCTTCCGCACCGACCTTGCCTTCCGCGGCGTTCAGCACGTTAGTCTCCAGATCATTTACACTGCCCTGACTGGCGCTTTCCACCGTGATCCCCTGCTCTTTGCCGACCGTATCGTTGAAATTCTGCACCATCCGGTTGAATGCTTCGAGCTGCTCACCGTTATAGTAGTTCCAGATTGTGATCGTCACCGGCTCCTTTTCCGCACCGCAGCCGCCGCATGTCAGCGCCAGCATGACCGCAGCCGCCGTTCCGGCGATCAGCCGCTTGTATACCTTCATAGTTTCCTCTTTTCCTCATAATAGTATGTAAACAAATTCATCCGATTCTATGTATTTTCCCATATGCACGGAATTTTTCTTTTTCCATTCATATAAGGCAGCACCGCACAATTAAAGCAGCGTGCACCGCGCGTAAAGAGCGCGGAAATTTTACGCGGGCATGCTGCCGCATGGCAAATGAAATTGATAATGGTATTTGTGTGCTGTATGCATGCACCCGCTGCAGTATCTGTCTGAACTGCTATAGTTTATCACAATGCGCAAAAAACGTAAAGCGCGAGTTCCCTGTGACACACATTGCACCTTGTTTTTTGCTTTTCTTTTTCCGCACAGCATGGTAGAATACTATCAGTCCGAAAAAAGGAGGGCGCATGCCATGAAATGGCTTTCACATCTGCGCACGGTGCAGCACCATCGTTTTCTGGTTCTCCGGCACTGCTGGCGCGTTGGATTATACTGGCAGGGACTGACGCACGATTTGAGCAAGTTCAGTCCGGTGGAGTTTTCCGCCGGTGCAAAATATTATCAGGGCAACCGCAGCCCGAACGAGATTGAACGCCGCGAAAAGGGCTACAGCGCAGCATGGCTGCATCATAAGGGCCGGAATAAGCATCATCTGGAGTACTGGATCGACTACGCCGCCGACGGCTCCGGTATGTGCGGCATGAAAATGCCCATTCAATATGTAATAGAGATGTTCTGCGACCGCGTAGCCGCCAGCAAGACCTATCGCGGTGCTGCCTACCGCGACAGCGATCCGTATGATTACTATGCACACTCAGTCGATCACTATATCATCCATCCGGATACCGCCGCCGCACTGGAATCCCTGCTGCGTATTCTGCGCGACGAGGGCGAGGAAAGGGCGTTTGCGGCTGCACGAAAACTGCTTAAAACGGGATATTGAGCAAAAAGGAATCAGCCGGTCGGCTGATTCCTTTTTATAATATGATGTGCAGCCGCAAAAGTATCCACAGGCTGTGGATACTTTTTGTTGATGTCCACATTGCAAGCAAAGAACCGAAACAGCACACAGGACCTTCGTCCTGTGCGCTGTACATTTCAGCATTATCTTCCTTGGGCAATACCGCCGTCCCGAGGCGGTACGATTGGGAACGTTGGAGCGTCAGACCCGACCGTTTTTCCAAAGGAAAAAGAGATTTAACAGCGTGCAGCCGGTCTGCGAATTACTCCCACAGACCCTTAGCCTTCATGTCGTCGATGTACTCATCGCAGTTGGTGGAGTCAACGACCTTGGAACCGGAATCAATAAAGGAATCAACCTGTTCGCCTTCCAGCGCCTTTACCGCAGCTTCCACTGCCTTATAGCCCATGTCGTAGCCGAGCTGGGCGATATCCATGCCAAGCGTACCGTCCTTGATGGCGGAGATAGCGGAGGTATTGCCGTCAAAGCCGCAGACGATGGTGTCAGCATACTTGGCGTTGCCGGAGTCCTTGATGATCTTAACAACGCTCATTGCCATGTCATCGTTGGAGGAAAGAACAACATCAATGCCGTCCGGATACATCTGCATAACGGATTCCATTGCGGTTGCAGCCTTCTCAGCCAGACCGTCGCAGTACTGCACCTCAATGACCTCGCCGCCGGCTTCCTCAACGCCTTCCTTGTAGCCGGCCAGACGTGCTTCGTGCGTCTCGTCGCCCTGTACGCCGGTAACGATAAGGACAGTCGGCTTGTCAGCACCGTTCGCCTTGGCGGCTTCTACGGCTGCCGTGCCGCCGCTCTTGGCAGCGTCCTTGTTGCCGGTGCCGACAAACGCGAGCTTCTTGTCCGAGGTAAAGTCGGTATCGAGTGCGATTACAACCTTATCGGTGTTCGCAACCAGCGTGGAAGCAGAATTCGACTGCAGCGGAGCCAGTACCAGCGCGTCAATGCTCGGGTTGCCGAGCGAGGTCTCAATCATGTTGACCTGCTCATCGTAGGACGTTGCCGACGTCGGAGACTGGATATCTACGTTTACGTTGTCGTGCTCATCGGCGTATGCTTTTGCACCTGCCATAACCTTGTTGAAGTGGCCGTCGGTCAGCTTTACGATAACCGAGATGTTGTAAGCGTTACCGCTGCTGCCGCTGTCTGCGGAGGAGCCGCCGTTGTCGCTCGCAGAGGTGCCGCCGCCGCAGCCCGCCAGCATACCTGCACACAGTGCGCTTGCCAGAGTCATCGCTAACAGTCTCTTTTTCATGATAATTGTCCTTTCTTTCCTCTCGTTTTTCTCTTCAGGGGTCTCTCTTTTTTATTCAATAGCGCCGAAGCGTTATTTTTTACAGATCGCAGGGCATTGCTTCCTTGAGTACGGTGGTGGACTTTTTCAGTCCGGTCAGTGCCGGCATGGTCAGATCCTCCATCTCCTGGCTGATCGGGCCGTCATAGCCCTCCATGCTCAGGCAGGACAGGAATTCCTTCCACCAGCTGACATCATGGCCGTGACCGAGTGCAACATAGTTCCATGTGCGCTTTGCAAACTGGTCGATGGTCTTGGTGTCGAGTACGCCGTCCGGACCGATATAGTTGCGTTCGATGCGGACGTCCTTGGCGTGTACATGGTAAATGCGGTCCGCGCCCAGCTTGTGTACTGCGGCGACCGGATCGCCGCCCATCCACATCAGATGGCTCGGATCGAGGTTCATGCCGACCATCGGGCCGACTGCGTCACGCAGACGAATGAGCGTTTCCGGATTGTAGACCATCTGGCAGCCGTGGTTCTCCAGTGCGATCTTCTCGATGCCGTTGGTCTTTGCCAACTCGACGGTTTTCTTCCAGTACGGAATGAGCACCTCTTCCCACTGCCAGTTGAGAATCTTGGTGGTGATCGGCGGCCAGCTCGTTACGATCCAGTTCGGGGTGTGATCCTCCGCCGAACCGCCTGGGCAGCCGCTCATCATAACGATTTTCTTGACGCCGAGCAGACCTGCCAGCTTAAAGGTCTTTTCGACTACCTCCTGATGCAGCTTGCCCTCCTCGTTCGGTGCAAGCTGGTTACCCGAGCAGTTGAGCACTTCGAGCACCAGTCCGCGCTTTGCGATAGCGTCCATAAAGCTTTTGCGGGTTTGCTCGCTCTCAAGCATGGCATCGAGGTCAATATGCGGCGCTTTGGACCAGTTTCCGCAGGCGATTTCGATGGACTCGTAGCCGAGTTCCGCAACGGTATCAAGCATTTCTTCAAACGGCATGTAGCCGAGACAGTCGGTATTTAAGCAGAATCTCATTTTGCATATCCTTTCAGAGTGTTCTTCGCTCGTGCCGCGGCGTCCGATGCACCGCGGCACGCGAAAGAGAAGTAGAAAATAAAAAGAGAAGATAAGTTATTTCTTATAGAAGTCCGGCATTACGTCATACTTGATTTCAACAACGGACTGGGTGTCACGCGCCTTGGAAGCGGCCTTTGCAGTTACCTGTGCGGTATATCCGTCCCACGCGGACGGACCGTCCACGCGGCCTTCCTTGCAGGCGTTGATCCAGGACTGAAATTCGATATTGTACGCTTCCGGGAAGCGCTCGGACCAGTCATGGCAGATGGGCGTTACGCGGGAATCATTGGTACGGATCATTGCGTTTGCCGGTTCCGGCAGATTCAGACAGCCTTCCTCGCAGACGACCTCGCAGCGGACGTCATAGCCGTAGCGGCAGTTTACGAAGGATTCTACATCAATGCGCACGCCGGATTCGGTGGTCAGATACATGATCTGCGGGTCGCGCAGCTCGCCATCCGCGTTGCGGGTGGTCTTGGGGAATACGACCTCGGCAGTCTTGTAGTTTTCACCGAGCAGCCAGCGCAGAACGTCGATTTCGTGGATCATGGAGTTCTCAACCGGCATAGAGGTGGTAAAGCCCGGTGCGTCATAGTTGCGGTGTACGCAGTGCAGCATGAGCGGCAGGCCGTACTTGCCGGAATCGATAGCTTTCTTGAGCTGATTGTAGCCCGGGTCATAGCGGCGCATGAAGCCGACCTGAACCAGCTGCTTGCCGGCGGCCATCTCGGCCTCTACGATGCGCTTGCAGGCATCTGCCTCGGGTGCGAGCGGCTTTTCGCAGAATACATACTTGCCGGCCTTGATTGCCACCATGACGTACTGCTCGTGGAACGGATCGAGCGTGGTAACAACAACGGCGTCGATTTCGTCCGAAGCGATCATCTCCTCGCCGCTCTCCCAAGCCTTGATGGCGTACTTCTCGGCAACCGACTTGCAGAAATCAACATTTGCGTCCGCGCAGCCGACTACCTTTGCACCCTGCAGGGTGTTGTTGATGCGCTCAATGTGCGTGCGGCCGATTGCGCCCGTGCCTACCAGACCGATTTTCAGTTCTTCCATGATATTTCCTCCTCAAGTATGTCATTTCTTCTCATTTATGCAATTTTTTCTTTACGAGTACGTACTCGTAATTCTCTATAAAAAATATCTGCTGTTATTTAGCAAATATCTTTTGACGGGATTTTATGTTTTTATCGCTGTATCAGCCGATTTTTCGATTTACGAGGACGTACTCGTAAATCTCTATAAAAAAATATCTGCGGGATTCGCAAATATTTTTATGAAAAACATTCCTTGACCAGAATACGGATGTCGGTAAAAATACGGTCGATCACGGGTTTTCTACCGAATACGAGCTGATCCATGATCAGCTTGACCGGAAGCGCACCCTGCTCGTCTTTTTCACCGCCGAGTGTCCAATCTACAACGCCCTGTCGCATCAGCTCTACGATTTCAGGATAATCCTCGTAACAAAGCACACGAACATCGTTCGCACGACCGGTTTCGATCAGCGCCCTGCCGACCTGTGCTACGCCGCCGCAGGTAATGTAAATTCCGCGCAGATTCGGCTGTTCTGCTAACAGCTGCACCGTTTTTTCATAGGTGATCTGCGGATTTTCGAAGCTCTCCACGCGCGATACGATCTCAATCTGCGGATACTCCACTTTCAGAAAATCCGCAAATCCCTGTTCACGCATCTGCACATAGTAGTTGTTGTTTTCTGTCTCAATCGCACTCGAAATGATGGCAATCTTGCCGTTTCCGTTCAGAAACTGCCCCATCAGCCGACCGGCAATGCGGCTGGCTCTTGCGCTGTCAATGCTGACACAGCAGGTACGGCGCGAACCGGCGATATCCGAATCGGTGGTGATAACAGGAATACCTGCATCAGCCGCCCGGTTAATCGCTCGACGCACACAATCTGCGTTGATCGGACTGAGGATGATGCCGTCGGACTGCTCGTTGATGGCCTTGTCGATATACTCGCTCTGCCTCTTGGCTTCCTGGAACCCGGTAACTGCATAGCTGACTTCAATATCGAAACCAGTCTGCTCTTTTACACCGCGTTCGATACCTTTTTTCAGGTACGGCAGTGCATCCACCTGCACCAGAATGGCAGAAATGCGGTACACCTTGCCTTGACGCTGCAGCACACGGCCGCTCGGATTGGGCGTATAGCCCAACTCGTTAATAATGGCCTGCACTCTTGCGCGGACCTCATCGCTGACACCTACACGGTGATGTACGACCTTATCGACCGTTGACGGATGAACGCCAGCACGCTCGGCGATTTCCTTCATGGTAACTCCCATGCCGAACGACACCTCACTTTCATCGGCATAACAGTGCTTTATTGGTTAACGTGTACGTCCTCGTTATTTCACGAGTACGTCCTCGTTATCTTACAATGTTATTGTAGCGCGATAAACACGCAGCTGTCAACTGTTTTTTTCGAAGTTTTTGAAGTTTCATCTTTTTCATAAAAGCTATGCTATGTTTTTGGTGTTTTACAACAAATGCTGTCACGATTGCTGTCAAGGAAAATTAAGTCGTTCTAAAAGTTATCATTTTCCATCTATAAATACAAAAAAGCTGCACTTTCATAGCAAAAAGTGCAGCTTTCATGGCGGAGACAGAGAGATTTGAAAAGCAAAGTTTTGATTTTTTGCATCTTTTTCTGTGTTATTCCGTCTTATTCAGTTCATCATCCCGTTTTTTGAGTACATATAGCACATACAGTTTCGGTTGTTTTTATCGTGATTGCTGTCACGTTGCTGTCATCCCGAGCGGTTTCCCGCTCGGGCTTTTGACTTTTATACCGGTCTAAACACACCGCCGTCCAGACGGCCGATCACCCATGCGTTGGATCCGTTGACCTCTACAATATATTCGGCTTCCCATTCATACTCACCAATCTTTGCACAGACCAGATATTCGTTCTCTGCATACGGTTCAACATAATCAAAACCCGTACAGTAATCGCCTTGGCTCTCCACATAGCTGCTGACTGCGCCTTGTGCCAACTTTGCAGGAGCAACATCCTGCTCTGTCCAGCCCATCTTCTGCTCATATGCAGAAATAGTATCGACATTCGCCTTTTCTACATCACTCAAATCGCTTCCATCATAGGACGAATTTGGCGTATACCACGATTTAGCCGCAAAGTAATTCTGGATTTCCTGCGTCTTGAACACATAACCATGTCGAGCATAAATCTCATTGCGGGCCAGCAGCGCCGTCTTTTGATTCCAGCCTGCCATATCGTCCTCGGTGATGTACTGCCGATCACTCGGAAAAATGTAATCAGCCGACGAAGCATCCGCAGTCGATGCCGGTTCTACTGCTGTCGTATCAGCAGTGTCCTGCTGTGCATAGTCGTTCATATCCAGATAGCCATACGCATCCAGTACCCACGGAACCGAGGTTTCCAATGCGTCCTCACCAAACAGCGTGCAAAGCTGTGCGCGATCACCCGTATAGTTTGCTGCCGCACCATACAACACTGCAGAACCAGAGATCTGATCCAGCTGATCAATAAAGACTTTCATCTTCTCTGCGCTGTCGAGTTCTGTTTCATGCTTTGTGGTGTAAGCCATAAAGTATAGACTGTTTAACTCTGCCGCAAGGTCGCTTGCCTTTTCAATCTCTGTATTGGGATCATGAAAAGCAGAAATTTTGAACACCTGCTCGTCCAGCATTTTGAACTGAATCGTTGTGTCGCCCACAGTTTCATCTGTATATTTTACTTCAACAATCTGCTGACCATCATCGTTCTCTCCGCCGTCCCACTCGGCTGTGCAACCCAGCAGATCTTCATAGTAGCTGCTGAGCAATTCCTGCACCGTCATATCGGTAAATTCGCCGAGATAGCCATTTTGTACGGTTTCGATATAAGTGTCCGTGCTGGTCGAGCCTGTATTACCACCAGACGTACCAATCATCACTGCAATCAAAATCAGTACAACCGCCATAATACCGCCGATGATAAACTTCTTTTTACCGCCCTTTTTCGATGGTACCGGCGCTCCCTGTGGTGGTATTACATTCTCATGAACGTTTTCTGTGCTTGCAGCAGCTTCCACCGTCTTTGTGTCCTCTTGAACTGCCTCTACGCCCAGCGGAGAGCCGCATTTCGGACAAAATGTTTTCTTCTCCTTAATTTCCGTACCGCAATTTGGACAGAACATCTTTTACCAACTCCTTAGTATTAAATTTTTTACGAATAACAGCAACGTTATCGCCATAGAGCAGATACCATATCCCGCTAAAGCGCCTGTTGCAAATCTTCTTCGATTGGTAGACATCTGCCACTCCCATAGCTGAGTTAAACCGTCTATCACCAGTGGGATACAGCAAACGGCATACACGCTCACGTTCTTTCTACAAACCGTATACGCTGGCACAGCGAGAATATATCCAACCAGAACACCTGTACAGCGGGCACACAGCGGAAACTTCCTGCCTTTCCAGTAAAAGCTCCTGTCTGCGCGTTGATGACAGCCTGCTCGATGGCCGACTGCCATCAGCCATTCATACACCGTTTTCTTCATCACGAGCCTTTTTCAGTCTATCTAAATACTCTTTATATTTCTTTGCATTTTCGACTGCTTCGTTTAACTCGGTTAAGGCTGGTGATAGCTTTATGTAATACGGCGGCATCATGCACATTACTCCAATCACCATTGCAGCAAGAAACCAGATAATTATCGTAATCAGTTCGTCCATATCAATAGCCAGAAATGCTATAAAGCCCATCAATGCAATGATGATTCCTCTCCCAATCATCCGGAATGTATTCTGTACCTTACAAGCCGGATGCTCCTGCAAAAATGCCTACTTATCCGCTTTCAGGCGAGCTTTCAAAGCCTTATAGCGGTTTTCTGCTTCTATCATTTCGTTGTCGATATTCTGGAGTATGGCAGGATTCGCCGCTGACAGCAGTGCTTTTCGTTTTGCTTTCGCATTAAGTTCCTGCTGAATTTTCTCCTGCCGAGCCTTTTCTGCTGCTTGTGCAGTCCCCGCTTGAAACTTTTTACCGCAGGAATGGCATACCCAGTAATCATCAGTAAATCCCGGACTTGCTCCGCACAGACCACATAATATACCGATTGGTCCGAAAATCATCATGCCACAGCAGGCATCGGTAAATGATCCGTTGCTGCCTGAATGATGGACAGCCACATACTGTGTATTTTCCGAACCGCACTTTGGACACTTCACGCGATCCCCTCCCCTTTGCTTTCTTATGCACAGTATATCATTTCCAGCCTCATTTGTAAATGATATAACAATCACTATTTACAAGTGTATATATCAATTTGCCGATTGGAACAACTACCTCTATGATGGTATGAGAGGTGTTGCCAATGACTGATATTTCGGCTGCAATCGGCAAACGAATCCGGACTTTCCGCAACGCACAGGGCATCAGCTTGGAAGAATTATCTTTCAAAGCAGGTCTGAACGCTGCACACTTGGGACAAATCGAACGCGGTCTGCGCAATCCGACGATTGAAACGCTGAACCGTATCGCCACTGCGTTGGACATATCGTTTTATGAACTGATCGGCTCGGTCGAGGAAGTCCCGCAGAAACAACCGGAAACCAATGAGATCAAACGGAAAATCGACGCACAGTTGTCCTCCATGACTTTGGACGAGCAGAAGGACATACTGCGCATCATTCGCATATTCCGCCGCCGTTTTGATGAAGAAAACAAAAAGACTGACTGATATACTTATGTGGTATCAGTCAGTCTTTTATATTTTGTAGTTTATACACATTGTAAAACATTGCTATTCGATGCCCATTGTGGTAATATTAAACCAATAAAAGTTAAATTGTCGCAAAATAATTGGACAAAATACAAAGAGATCTCCTAAGAGATCTCTTGTTCCACACACTGTGGAGCCGCATACACGGCGCTTGCGCTAAAAGCTTATTTGAACTTGTAGTGTAATACCTAATGGTAGTAAATCATTGGTACACTATTATTATCCACCCCAATCATCAATTTGTCAATCAGGGAGATAAAGAAAATGAAAGAAAAAACACAGATTCCTTATTATCTCGGAATAGATGCCGGCAGCAGTTCTGTCGGCTGGGCCGTCACGGATACAATGTATCATGTTCTAAAAACTAAAGGAAAAGCCATGTGGGGTGTTCGTCTGTTCCCCGATGCATCAACTGCTGCAGAGCGCCGTACTCATCGTGCTGCAAGGCGTCGCTTGCAGCGCAGAAAACAACGTCTTGATATTTTAGAAATGCTCTTTGCTCCTGCATTAAATGAAAAGGATCCTCAATTTTTAGCCCGTATGCATGAGAGTGATTTATGGCAGGAAGATAAAAGTATAAATTCTAAATATTCTCTATTCTCCGATTCCAATTTTAATGACTGCGATTATCACGCCCAGTATCCAACCACATATCATCTTCGCAGTGAATTAGCACATTCCACAGATTCGCATGATGTCCGTCTTGTCTATCTTGCACTACATCATTTGATGAAATCACGGGGACATTTCCTCTACGAAATATCGGAAACATCGGACAATGACTCATCTTTAAGGGATAAGTTCGATGATTTTTGTACTCTTTTATCAGATGCATACGGATTGGATTTTGTTCCGCACAATATGGATAATTATCTAAACATTTTGAAAACTCCTAATATGCGAGTTACGGAAAAGGCAGCTTTACTTACCGAAGGTCTAAAGAAGCCCAGCAAAAATGAAGCCGGAATTTCTCCCTTTTACATTTCTGAATTGCTGGCAGGAAGGTCTGTTGCACTCTCCAATCTGTTCGGTGATGACCGATTTAAAGATGCCAAGAAAATTACGCTGCAAAATGATCTTGACGCAAATTACAATGAACTTTGTGAGGTATTAGATGATCATATATCCGTAGTTACTGCTGCCAAAGATGTATACGATGCCGCACGCTTTGCGGAAATTATCGGTACGCACAGATACCTTTGCGATGCCAAAATTGCTGTATATAAGCAAAATAACATTGACTTAAGAGCACTTAAAGATTATATTAAGGCGCACTGCATTGAACGATATAACTCTATTTTTTGTGACAAAGAGGACAAGCTTGATAATTATGCTGCCTATAGCCAATATCATCATAAAAGCGGCGATTACACTTGCTCACAGGAGGCTTTTTGCAAATTCCTAAAAAAGTCTTTGCCTGAAATGGCGGAATCCAAATCTCCTGTCATTGCAACTATATATCAAAAAATCGTTGATGGTTCTTTTCTGCCGCGTTTGCGAAGCTCTGAAAATGGAGTTATCCCCTATCAGCTTCAACTGCGCGAATTAGATGCAATATTGAAAAATGCTTCTTCATATCTACCTTTTCTGGTGCAACAGCAAAGTGATGGTTACACTCCCGCTGAAAAGATTAG
Organism: Butyricicoccus sp. AM05-1; assembly: GCF_003474415.1. Lineage (NCBI taxonomy): Bacteria > Bacillati > Bacillota > Clostridia > Eubacteriales > Butyricicoccaceae > Butyricicoccus > Butyricicoccus sp. AM05-1. Next base: position 91,920 of record NZ_QUDG01000010.1, read on the forward strand.
AAAAACATTTGAATTCCGTGTTCCGTATTTTGTCGGTCCACTAAATGATAAAGCAGCACATCACTGGGCTGTTCGTTCTGAGACTGGTAGCAAAGAAAAAATTTATCCTTGGAATTTTAATCGGCTAATTGATCTCGAATGTTCAGCTGAAGCATTTCTCGTTAATTTAATCGGTCGCTGTACTTACACAGGTGACCCTGTTCTGCCTAAGGATTCTTTACTATATAGCGAGTATATGTTGCTCAACGAATTAAATCCATTAAAAATTGATGGTCAACCGCTTTCTACAGAGCATAAAAAGCAGTTGATTAAAGATATGTTCATACACCCTGTTTCCAAGCAAAAAGGCAAAGTCACTAAAAAGAAAATCTATGAATATCTGAAATCAAAAGGCTGGATTTCTAAAGCTACAAATATAGATTCTATCAACGGAATTGATGATAAGATCAAATCTGATTTGCGCTCCGCCTTCGGCAGTGCACAGCCGTCTGCCGGATTGTGGGCGATCAGCCGCTGCTCGACTGCCAGCTTCAGGGCAGAGGAAATGATTTGATGGATGTTGCGCACTGTTTTGGCGCTCAGTCCCTTGGGCTGCTTCTGTGCTTCGATTCGCTCTACCCGCCCTTCTGCCAACAATTTCTTGTAGAACTGTTGCAGATGCAGCGTCGTCAGATCATTCAACGGGATCTTGCCGAGCTGCGGCTTGATGTGGTTTTCGATGTAGCCATGATAGGTCAGGTAGGTGGATGGGCGCATTTTGATTTTGGCATAGTTCTCATACCACACTTCTAACCAGTTACCCACGGTGTAGGTCTTGGCCCGTCCGTAGTCGATGCCCACATTTTCCTCGATGGCTTTCTTCAGCTTTTCCTTGACTTCCGCTTGCGTCTTTCCAAGGACGTTTTTAATGATGGCCTTTCCTGTTTCTGGATCGTGACCGACTGTGTACCGACCCTCCCAGCGTCCGTCCTTTCGTTTGCGGATATTTCCCTCCCCGTTTGCTCGTCGCTTTGGCATATGTTAAGCAACCAGAGATTACAAGCGGGAATCCTGTCCACAAAAGAGCCAGATCTGGAATATATGTTCCATCGCCATCCACAAAGCAACAAGAGCGGTATATGAGATACAACCTTACCCTACGGAACAATCTCAGTGCAGTCGATCACCCAAAGGGGCCCAATTACCCTCGCACAGGCCCTGCTCCTTGGAAAATGAGCAGATTCATTTTTTATCATCATGCCAGGTATGACCGCCCAAAAGATCAGGCATACTGTAGCAAAGGGGGCCTGCGTATGAGAAAACCAAGCCGCGAGGCTTTGACGAAACGAATCTGGTTTGATTACTTCAATGAGGTCCTTCGCAAACAAAACCTCATTGATTGGAACACCTATCAGAAAATCAAGTTGTCTATCCAACAATAAGAAGCTGTTGATTGCATAAGCTCAAGTCAAAACCACCAGCTAAGCTGGCTGTCAGCATGTCCAGACACCCGGTCATTGTGCCCCATTTTTCCCCGTTTCAGCATCCCTCACCACTCATTTTTCCCGTTTACAAACGAAAAAGCCCAGCTTTCGCTGGACTTTTTCGACAGACTGGGGCATCCAAAAGGGTGCCCTTTTTCATTTCTGCAGGCCATGTACAGCCCACTCTGCTTCTGCCCTGTTCGTATCTAGGATACTCAACTGGCACTTCGATTTGCAGGATGCATGGATCTGGGCGCTTTACTCCCCATCCACAGGCTTGCCAACCATGTATACCCAGCCATGAGGAGGACAGACAGAATATGTCCAGTACCCGATGACCACACCGTCAAAGGGAGCAATGACCCGATCCACTTCCTCTCCGAACAGGTTCGTAATGATGGAAAGCGTGTCGCCCTTACGCACAGAATCCATTGCCTTCTTCACAGGCACATGAATCCCGCCGTTGCGGTTATAGATATAATCAATGTCATAGTGGTGTACGCCCTCATTGGCGGGCACGCTGCCCTCCAGAATCCCCAGCAGGGTCATCACATTGCGAATTCCGGTCTCCAACATCTGCTTGTGCTCATCCCGCTGATACATGCGGGTGCACTGTCCGCCGATCTCGGGTGTAATGCAGGGAATGCCCATCTGATAGGCATACTCATCCTCAATTCCGCTGTTCTCCGCGTAGCGGGTGTTCTTCCACAAGACCTTAAAGCCAAAGCACTGGGCCATTTCACGGGACTTATACGCCACAGGAGACTCCTCTCCGCAGTACAGCACAACAGGCTCCAGATACTCGCTGTTGCCGCCGCCGTGGATGCAGATCACCGCGTCAGCCTTCTTGATGATGTTCTCACAGTACCAGCTGCACACATAAGCCGTCATGGGGCCGGTTCCGCCCGGATAGATGCGATTCAGATCCTGGGGCACAAAGTCCAGGGTATTATAGCGCTTCATTTCGGCAAAGGCCTCTGCATTCAGGGCAGGGATTCCAATGAAGCTTCCCTTCATCTTGGATACATCCAGCCCCTCAAAGGTCTTGATAATTCCCTCAGTACCCTCATACTCGTCGCCGTGGTTGCAGGCATCCACCACCAACGTGGGACCGTCCTGGGCGCCCACCGCCAGCATAATGGGAATATTCACCCATGAACCGTTGGCCCGCTGGGCCAAATGAATAAAACCATATTCCTTGGTGCCCTTCTTTTGGAGTGCCTGGGTAAGATCAAACGATTCGTCATACTCTTTGATATTGGTCTGCATAATCCATATCCCCTTTCTCTATCATACCACACTGTCCGCGTCGTTGTTCAGTGCTTGGACAATGCTTGTGCACTCAGATACAAAGCGGTTCACCTGCCGGCGGAAGGCTGTCCGCCAATACAAAAATTCCTGAGGTGGCAGGTCGTTGCGGTGCTTGCCCCTGACCAGCTGCAGACCGGGCAGCAGGCCCACTGCAAATGTGTTGTCAAAGTGATATTCATCACAGGCACTGCACAGCAGTCTCGTCAGCCGGCCTCCTGCCTCCTTCGCCTGTCTGTCACTGGAAAAGCAGATACGCCCGGCACAGGCCTTGTCCAGCTCCTCCAGTGCCCGTTCTACAGGAGCGAAATCAAAGTCATCGCCGCAATGGGTCCGGATGTCTGCCACAGTATCTCTCATTTGCGCCAGACACCCTGCCGCGTCAAAGGGAAGATGCGCTTCATCGGCAAACTCTTTTACCAGCTCCACCAGCACCCGTGTATCCCTCATCAGAAGCTGGGGGTCCACCTTATCCATGGTATCCTCCACGGAATGCCACCACCAGCCTCCGCCGCTGCCTGCACAGTGCCAGCGGCCACGGTTGGGCGGCGCCTGATAAAAGTCAAAGGACACCTGGATGGGAATGCGCGGCCCGAAAAATGACAGGTCTGATCCCCGCCCCAGCGGGCGGATCACCACCTCAGCCTGCCCGGTGCACCGACGCAGGATATCCCCAAGGGTATCCCCTGCCACACCGGACGTGGAAAACCCGATCTCCTGCGCTCCCATACAGCCGGGAGAGTCCATGTTGACCAGCGCCACACAACGGGCATCCAGGTCCTCAAACTGCTCATCGCAGTACCAAGTGCTCCCGGCATACCGTCCGTTGGAGTGGGCCGGCCACCACGCGATTTTGACACCCCTCCGCAGCTGCTTCTGGGACAGTACCCGTGCCAGTTCCAACACAGCGGCATTCCCGGTGGCATTATCCGTCACACCATAATCCCAGGAGTCATAGTGGCTGCCCACCAGCACATACTCCGGCGTTTCACCGGCCAGCTCGGCTACAGGGATCTGAAGACGCACACATCCACACTGCAGTACGCTGCGCACCGTCGCGGTACGGCTGCAGGCTCCAGGCGTCAGCAAGGGCAGTATGGATTCTCTGTCACAGCTTCTCAGGCCCACCACCGGAAAATCAGGATAGGTTTTTCCGTTTTCAGGCTCCGCGGTGCCCCACACAGGGCTGACCGTCTCGTAGTGAAGCACAGGCTCCTCGCTGGTCCACAGATGGATCAGGCCCTTTACACCGTATCCCCGCAGCTTTTGAACATAGTCCTCATAAAAATTGTCCCCAATCACGATGCAGCCCCGCGCCCCCGCGTACCAATCCTGCTCCTGTCTGGGCTTCAGCTGGTCGTGGGCATGGACATCATAAAACAAGGGGGCGGTCACTCCGTCCGGACAATGGGCGGAGAAGGAACGGGGAAGGGCTTCAAAGGTCTGATCCATCCCCTCTACAGTAACTGACGCTTCTATAGGAGTGGAGACATATCCGTCACACTCATACACGCGGCATGGAATGCCCCATTCCTGCAGCTTCTTGATCAGATAGCCGCAGGCACGGTGCTCATCTTCCGAACCGCCGATGCGCTTCAGCCCGGAAAACACATCCAGTGTCTCCATCAGGCATTCCCGTGAGAGTTCTTCCATTCCTCAATTCTCCTTTTGGTGCGCAAGGAAACACTGGTACACATCCTGCCAGGCAGCCTCATCCGTCACAAGGCGGAAGGCAGCCAGTGCACAGCACACAGCACCGTCATAGATGCCCTGATGAGCCCGCGCCTCTTTCCCGGTCTTTACCCATGCGTCCGTGTGAGGAGGATCATCTGTCTCGATAGTCTTTACCCGCAGGCAGCAGCTGGGCAACCGGTGGGTCACCGCGCCGAAATCGGTAGAACCGCAGTCCTTCCGGGGCGGAGCAATTCCGTCACACGCAAATTTTTCTGCACACTCCATCAGCAGCGCACCCATGGCATCATTGATGGTGGTGTTGTAAATATGCGCCACAGGGGTAATTTGTACCTGTGTCTGGGTAGCCATGGCAGCAGCCTGGGCAATCTCCCGGGTCCACTGCTCCACGCTCTCCAGATACGCCATGGAGGAGTGGCGGATCTCTACCTTAACCTTGGCAAAATCGGGCACGGAGTTGACTGCCGTCCCCCCAGCCAGCACAATATTGCTCACCCGGCTGGAATCCTTGAGGTGATTGCGCATGAGCCCAAGCCCTGTCTGCAGCATGGTCACCGCATCCACTGCGCTGCGCCCAGCATAAGGCGCAATACCCGCGTGGGCGGTTTTGCCGTGAAATTCCACATCCATCTCGATCAGAGCCAGAGAGGGCGTCTCCAGCTGGGTCAATGTGCTGCCGTGCACCATGAAGGCCACATCAATATGGTCAAACCCGCCGTGGGCGGCCATCTCGTTTTTGCCTCCGTCCAGCGACTCCTCGCTGGGCGTCCCGATCACATGGATCTCAAAGGGCTGGTCCGAAGACTCCAGCACTCCCCGCAGGGCCATTGCCGCGCCGATCATGGCAGGGGTCTGCATATGGTGGGCGCAGCCATGTCCCTGGCCCCGCAGCGCATCATATTCCCCTAAAAATCCTACTGCGCGCCCTCCGGCAGCCCGCCCTCCCTTGTGGCGGTACACGGCACAAAAAGCCGTATCCAGCCCGGCGTAGGGAATGGTTACTTCAAAATCGTGGGCTCGCAGCCACTTTGTCAGCGCAGCTGAGGAGCGGTACTCCTCATAGCCCGGCTCGGCGTAATCAAAAATTTCGTCGCTCAGCGCGCACAGCTGCGGCATCAGCTCTGAAACGATATTCGCAATTTGCTTCTGAATTTCTTCCATGGCATGTCCCATCCTATATCTTTGAAATTTATAATATCCTGCCGTCGCGCCATGCAGTTGCGGCGGCCAGCTCTAAACGGATCAGTAACCGATCACCACAGCCAAAGCCAGGAAGGCCATAGAAACCAGGCTGAGCAAAATCACCAGCTTAATGACGTACTTCAGCCACACGGAATAGGGAATCTTGGACGCAGCCAAAAATCCCAGCATGGTGGACGAAGTGGGGTAGATGGCATTGGTCAGGCCGTCACCCAGCTGGAAGGCCAGCACAGTGCTCTGGCGGGTCAGGCCCACCAGATCGCCCACAGGCGCCATGATCGGCATGGTGGCTGCCGCCTGGCCCGTACCAGAGTTGATGGGCAGGTTGATGATGTTCTGCACCAGGAACATACCGATGATCTTTACCGAGCTGGGCAGTGCCACAATCGCATTGGCCAAGGCATTGATAATGGTATCAATGATCATGCCGTCCACCATAACGGTATTGATCGTACCGGCCACTCCCACAATCATCGCACCGAAGGTGATATTGGCCATGCCCTGCACATACAGATCGCAGATCTTGTTGCCGCTGAACCCGGCCAGAATACCGCATACCACACCCAGCACAAAAAACAAAGTAGCCATTTCGGTGATAAACCATCCCAAGTAGGCCACGCCGTAAATCAAAACGGCAAGCGCGATGACAACGGCCAGAAGGATCAGCTTGTGCCGTCCGGTCACTTCAATCGCAGATACATCCACATCCTCCAGGTTGGAATCCTCGTTCCCCATCAGGTTCTTGGAGGGATTCTTCTTTACCTTCTCCGCGTAATGAATAATATACAGGCTGGTCACAACAATAAACGCCACCAGGATAATCCAGCGATACCAGGCTCCGGAGAACATGGGAGTCACACCCGCGATGGACTGAGCCACACCCACATTAAAGGGATTATAGATGCCCGCCGTAAAGCCCACGATGGAGCCCATGGCGATCATGGCTGTACCTGTGATGGTATCATAGCCCACTGCCTTGGCCACTGCAATCCCAATAGGCACAAACACCAGAACCTCCACAGACATTCCCATGGTGAAGCCGCCTACGGCAAAGACCGTAATGAAGATGGGGATGAGCAGCTTTTCTTTTCCCGCAAACATCTTGCCCAGCTTGGCACAAAAGGCGGTAATCATCCCTGTCTGCATAATCAGCTCAAAGGCGCCGCCGATGATGAAAATAAAGAAGATGATCTCGTTTACGCTGGAGCTGCCCAGAGTTCTCACAAAAGCCATGGGGATTTCCAGCGGTGAAACCGGTGACGATTCCACCTGAGTGTATGTACCCGGTACAATCAGCATACGGCCGCTGGCATCCTCCTGGCGCTCAAACTGGCCGGCAGGAATCACGTAGGTCAGCAGGCAGACAACCAACACGATCAGAAACAGAATAATGTACGTGTGGGGCATCTGGATGCCTTTTTTCTTTTTCGACGTTTCAATGGACATTCTTCTCTGCACTCCTCACAATCAAGTGTCTAATAATTATACATTTATTTTTTTCTTTATGCAAGGGCAAATCGAGATTTATCGAGGAATCTGAATTTATCGTAAAAAACTCCCTTGAGCCGCCAGCGGCTCAAGGGAGTCTATGGATGTTTTGACCACTGTATCCACAAAAACTGATGAAAGTTCCAGCCCATTCCACGCTTCTGTCAGCCGACACAGCCGTTACAGAAGCGTGTGTGCTGCTGAAGTTTCCACTGGGCAGGCTGACACGGGCATAGCGGCCATCCCAAATTCAGTATAAACTCCTCAGCTTGGAAGCGCGCAAAGTTTATCTGCAGCCACAGCAGATTCATCCCGCTGCCGCCTTCTCCTATACGATGTTCCCCCTCACAGACTGAGGGTACAGATGTAACGGATGGGTCGAATATGTCCTGCAACCGTGCGGTCTATGCGCCGATAATTCATAGTTCGTATGGGCACCATCTTCTTAATAGTGAGCATAACCTCCTGCATTTTTCGCTCCCGATCCAGTTCTGCTTGCTCTTGTTTTCGACGAGCCTCAACGGCAGCATAATCGGTGAACAGATCCATCTGCTCAAATTCGCCCTCTCTGGTCATCGCCTCACTCTCTGAAATCACCCGACCCGCAACGATGTTAAGTCGCCGCACCATGAGGTCGGTATTCACAATACGATCAAAGAGCGCTGTAGCTGCCCCCATGATTTTCTTTGTAGAGGAGGTATAATCGTTCAGGCGCTCGGTTCCATGGGCGTGCTTTGGAACCTCGCGGCCATAGTGATCCTTGACTATTGGGCCATGATAACGATTTCGCCGTGCCGGATCAGTTAGGTTCTCAATGTCATAGCCGACCGTCAGAACAATCTGGTCGGTCATCAGCTTCTTACTCACCAAATCCAGTGCCAGTTGCTCTGCCATTTCTCTCAGCACCAACCGAGCCCTTTCTGCGGAATACGGGCAATGCAGGACCTGACCGGAACCAAGGCTGTTTTCACTGGGATGATATGCCTTAACCGCTTGGATGGTACAGGGTTCCCAGCCCCACGAATGGTCAATCAACAACTCAGCGTTTTTCCCAAAGAGCTGGTAAAGAAGATCCTCATTGCATACCGACATTCGCGCAACATCGCCCATGGTAAACATTCCGTGTGCCTCTAACTTCTTGGCGTATCCACGTCCAACCCGCCAGAAATCGGTGAGTGGCTGGTGCGACCACATGGTTTGACGGTAGGTCATCTCATCCAGCTCTGCGATGCGCACGCCGTTCTCATCCGCAGGGATATGTTTTGCCAAGATATCCATTGCGACTTTACATAAATAAAGATTCGTACCAATACCTGCGGTGGCTGTAATTCCGGTATTCTCGATCACATCCAGGATAATTTTCATTGCAAGTTCTCTGGGGGTAAGTTTGTAGGTGGATAGATAATCGCCAAGCTGGACTAGAGCATATTATAGAGAATTCTACGGGCAATAACAATAAAATTTTCGCTGATTTAAGTTATGAAATGCGATTGAATTGTGAAGATTTGAACCGAATTGCTGATGTTCGTGTATATGTCAATGATGTGCTTGAGTCCTCTGTTTACAATAATGGACGAATTTATTTTCCTAGTCGAGGGATAAGCAATAGACGAATTTTTCTAGATTGTTATGGGTTTGCGGAGTTGTCTATTACGCTTATATTAGTAGATGGACAAGAATGTACGCTGAATTCAGAGTATTTACCGATTTTGGTGCGACGAGAGGAACTTAATAATTCGGTAGAAGCAATGGCTAGATTTGTTTATAATAATCAAGAATGGCTTTTGTTAAATGGAGAACTCAAACCGAAAAAACCATCTGGGCTTAAAGAGAATGGGTACCGTAGTCTTGCGACACAGATTTTGTTAGCAGAAGAGATTGCAGCTATATATGAGAGTAGTTATGGATATTTCAAAGCTAATAGCAGATTCAAGTTGGAAAAGATGTCTGTAATTGAGAGACTAGAGCGAATACAATATGTGACGCAGGGAACGCTGTCATATACAGCAACGCATCCAGAGTACTTGCGGCAAGTAAATAGTACGCAAGGTATATTTATTGGAAATCGTGTGTATCAACCACAGAAAACAGAAACTGTTCAAAACACACGCTCATATGATATATATGAGAACAGAGTGATTTTAGCATTTCTAAGGAATATGATTGATTCGGTACAATCTTTGCAAGGATATTGCTGTAATCTATTAAGTAAAATCCCCAATGATGAAGATTATAGCTCAGAGTACATTTATTCATCATTTTTTATGTTTTCTGAAACAAAAAAAATGATAGAAGATGGAAAGACTCAGTTGGAGAAATTGTCTGAAAAATTTACATATTTATGGGGAATGTATAGTGATATTCTTCGTATCCCCCTAGATCAACATATAGTACCCCCTAGACCGACTGCAATTTTTCTCTCCGTTCCACAATATAATCGAATATTCGTTAGAATTCATCAATGGTTTAGTTTTGGAATATATAATTTTTCTAAAGAACATTTTATGCTCTCCTTTATTAAAATTTCAGCTTTGTATGAAAGTTATCTTTTGGCGAAATTCCTTTGCTATTTCAGAGATAGAGGGTATTCATTGGAGTCTTCTAGACGTTGCGTATATCCGGTATCAAAACGATGGAAATACAAAAATACTTCTGTACGAAATACATTTGTATTAAAAAATGGTCAGAAAAGGATTACTTTATATTATCAGCCTGTAATTTTTGATACAGATCAGCGCTCTGTAAATGGTATCGGGTTGTATAGAAATAATTCTATATCTGTGTATGCGGGTAATGAAGATGACTGTAGACAAGGCGGTCATTACTATGTGCCAGATTTTCTGATTAAAATTGAAGAAAATGGCGATTCCCAATATATGATCGTAGATGCAAAATTTAGTGATTATAGTAGTGTACGACGCTATTATGTAAAAGATTTGGTGTTTAAGTATTTATTTTCAATTAGTCCAATCGAGGAAAATGAATTAGTATGCGGTCTTTGTATTATGTATGGTAAATGCAAGTCTAAGGAACGACTGCAAACAGCATATGATAAGCAAATATTAGGCACTGAAATCTATCCATTTATAGAAATATTCCCCTTAATAGAAGGAATAGATTCTGCAGGACAGTATGAAAAGATGGATCGATTGCTGAAGAAATTACTATAAGATTTAGGCAAAAAAAATAAAGCTGTCCGCTTGGGCAGCTTTATTTCTTTCTCAAAAGAACTGAATCGGCTGACGCAGCGGCGGCTCCATATTATACATATTCGCCATCGTTTGCATTGCGGTCCATTTCTGGTCGGTCAGCACATGGGCATAGGTATCCAGCGTGAATCCAACAGAATAATGTCCCAGCAGGATCGAAAGCGTTTTCGCATCCATTCCCTGTTCCATTGCACGGGTCGCAAAGGTGTGCCGCAGTGCATGAAAGTTGTAGTTCGGCAGATTGGCCGCAGCCAGCATCTTCTGATAATACTCACGCATGAGGCGCGGCTCGACATAGAGGCCGTTCTCTTGCGTAGCAATCAGATCGCTGTCGAAGTAGGCAGTGCCTTGCGCGGCGGCATCCTGCATCTGCACGGTTCGCCAGTTCTGGAGGTCCATCACTAGCTCGGGCAGCATAGGGATACTGCGGATACTGTTCTGCGATTTCGGTGTCTGCGTAACGATCTCGGTTTTGCTGTCGGCCTCGTCATCATCATAGCGCTGTAAGCGATTGAGCGTCTGGTTGACATGAAGCATATTCGTATAGAAATCAATATCGCACCAGCGCAGGCCGACGACCTCACCCAATCGCAAGCCAGTCACCAAGGTCATCCGCACGAATACGCCATACCGGAACTGATAGCTTGCCTGCACCAAGCGGGCCTGCTGTTCACGGGTCAAAACCTCAATATGCGGTTTGATGAGCGGCGGCAGGCTTACACTGCCGGACGGATTGGAGAGAATCAGTCCCTCGGACTGTGCCTGTGCGAGAGCCTTATGCAAACACATATTCAGATTGGAAATGGTTTTGGGAGATAAGTTCTCCTGCTCCTGTTTGTAGTTGTAGAATATCTGGAGCGTACGCGGGGTCAACTCTTTCAGCTTGATAGTGCCGAGCGACGGCTTGAAATGCTTGCGGACATAGGTTTCATAGCTCTTATAGGTGGACTGCTTGAGCGTGTGCTGCATATACGTCGTCAGCCAGTTATCCAGCCATTCGCCTACGGTCGTATTGTTCTGTAAATACTGCGGTGTCTGTACCATAGCGACACTCAAAGCGTGCTGTATATCAACAGCTTCATCAAGTGTATCGGCGTACTTGGAAATACGAGTCGATTTACCGGTTTCCATATCTCGGCCGGAGATACGGACTTCGTAGCGCCCATTCGGTTTCTGGCGGATACTGCCCTCACCGTTGTGACGCTTTTTCTTAGTCTTCTTATTGTTGTTCATCTGTAATGCCTCCGATGCGGTTTTACTGATGAGTTCGGATCGGGTTAGAATTTGATTTTAAGGTGAAATGGTTCTGTGCTATAATGGAAATCAATAGATGACAGAAACGGTGATACAGTTGGAAAAGACCACAGGCGAATTGATGGATATTCTGCGCAGCAAGCCAGATGCAGCAGCCTTTGTTCAGGAGAACGCTGACGAGTTGCAGAATAAAACCGTACCGGAGCTATTAGCGGACCTGCTGGAACGTAAACAGTTGACAAGGGCGGCAGTAATCCGTGCGGCAGGCTTGGCGCGTACCTATGGCTACCAGCTTTTCGACGGTACTTATACACCGACACGGGACAAGCTGATACAGCTTGCGTTTGGCTTTCAGCTTACGGTAGAGGAAACGCAGGCGCTTCTCAAAGCCGCAGGCCATGCTGTGCTGTACCCGCGAAACGCGCGTGATGTGGTCATTATAGAGTGTCTGTACCAGCGATGCGGCATCATTGCGTGCAATACCAAATTGGAGGCACAGAACCAGCCGTTGTTAGAGTGAGCGCAGGCTGCGATACAGCGTTGCCTTTTTCACCCCGGTCAGCTCCTCAATCTCCCGAACGGTATACTGTTTGGTATGATAGAGCTTCACAGCCTGCTTGACTTTTTGTGCATTGGTGCGCGGTCTGCCGCCGATATGGCCGCGTGCTCTGGCGGCATCCAAACCCTCTTTGGTGCGCTCTGCAATCACATCACGCTCGAACTGCGCGACGGCACTCATCAGCGTAAACAGCAACTTGCCTGCCGGTGTGGAGGTGTCGATCTGCTCTTTCAGGCTGACCAGATGCACACCGCGTTCGCGGAACAGTTCCACCAGCTCAATCAGGTCTTTCGTGCTGCGGCCCAAGCGGGACAGGCTCTCAATCACCACCGTGTCGCCCTCCATCATACGGTCGAGCAGTTTGTTCAGCTCCGGACGGTCGCGTTTTGTGCCGGTCATTTTCTCATTGAAAATGTAGTCCACGCCGTACTGCGACAGCATATCGAGCTGTCGCGCAAGGTTCTGCTGTTCGGTGCTGACACGGGCATATCCGAATTTATAGTGCTTCATATCGTCCTCCTGTTGCAAAAATCTTCGTTTATGAAACAAAAAAATTTGCCCTCGGGATGTGGTATTCCGAGGGCAGTTTTCGTTCCAAAACTCGTTTCAAAATCAATGTGCCGAAAGTCAGGCGTTTTTGAAACTACACATCATCGGCCAGATCGAGTAACTCGTCCAATGCTTCCAGCACTTCACCGAGTACCCAGATCACGCTGAATAAGCCCATATTGTTCGCCTCTCTCCTTAGTATGCGTATAACAGCTCACCGGTCATTTCGTGCAGCAGAGTAGGATCGTAAAGCATTTCTTCGATCTCCTCCGAACAGCCGTAGTCGAGCAATGCCTGAATTTCATCTGCCGTTATGCCGAATGCTTTCGCCACGCTGAACAGGTCATCGTAGTTCGCAGTCGTATCCTCGTAGTAACTGCAGTAATAGGGATAACGCCGCCACCAATGCTCATAGCTGTTTTTCGGCATAAAGCTGCCGGTAGTGATATGTCCCGCTCGGTCAATCTTCAAAATCTCGCCCTCCTTTGGCTCCAGAATGTCAGAGGGTGTGTTCAGCTTTAACTTCTTGATGGTCTTGCACAGGATTTCCTGTGTGGAAGCGTAGAGCAGGTAGCCGTCGTAAAACATGAAGCACAGCGGGTTATCGCCAACCACAAACCAGATAGCATCGTTCTTATCCAGTACCGTAAACACAAAAGAACCCTCGACCTTTTCAGCCATGAATTGCAGGCTGTTAAAGTCGAGGGTTTTGTTTTTCTCTAAAAGCTGAACGGCAACGTAGCTGCCTGTTTCTACGCTCGTCAGCGGAAGATTTTCCGTAGCGCGGAGTTCCTTATCGTTCCAGAGAACGCCGTTATGCGCGAGTGCAAAAGCACTGCTGTCAACATGACCAAGGAACGGGTGGTTATTCTGGTTAAACTGTGCATTACCCTGTGTGGTCTTACGGGTGTGTCCCATGACAACGTTCACGCCGTGCGGAATATGGATTTTCATCTTCCGAGCGGGAATCGGACGTTTGTAGATACGCAGGCGGTCGTTGAAGTTATAGGCGATGCCGGTTGCATCCGTGCCGCGCACCTGACACTCTCTGGCGAGGGTATTCAGAATTTTGTTCTTTGTGTGAGTGCTCAGGCACTCCGTAAAGTCGATTAAGCCAAACAGACTGCACATACTCATTCCTCCTCGCTTGCGGTGACAGGTTCGTTGACATACAGGCGGCGTTCCTTAAGATACTGAATAAGTTCCAGCTCCTTGATTTCGTCGAGGAAGTCAAACCAGCTCATGTCCTGTACCTGATAATCGGACAAAGAAACAGCCACCTCGACAAGATGGTTGACCATCTGCAAAGTGGCTTTCAGTGTGTTTAATTTCAAAGTTCCGCGGAACATACGGATTTCTACCGTGTCAGAGTTCGTAAGATTGACCGCCGTATAACGCCCGGCACAGGAATTCTTCGCGTGGCTCATCTGCTCGGACGGCGTAAGGCGAATACCGTACCGAGCCGCCCAGCGGTTCATCTGGCTCTGCGTACGGCGGCTGAATCGAAGCAGCTCTGCCCAGAACTTTTCCACGAAGTAGAGCAGACGGGCAATCGCGGCCTCCTGCTGTTCGTAAGTACAGCCAAAGGCCAGGCGAGAGATGTGAACGTGCAGGCCGCAGGTGCCGGCGGCATGGCTGAGATACCCCATGCGCTGTGCTTTACAGAGTACCTGTTCCCACGGCATTTCGTTCAGGTGGTATTCCAGCGTCATGGGATGTGTAACAAGTTCAAGACCCTCATCCAGACTGCCATCGGTTTTGATGTACAAGTTTTCGGCGTTTGCGTTGGCAATGTCGAGCAACTTCTGTGCGTTGCTGTTCACCGTGCCGCCCTCATCAATCTCCAGCTCTACGCCAAAATGCCGCAGGCCCTTGCCGTGGAACACAAGGTCGGGCGTATAGTTGTAGTCGTGAATCGCGCCCTCATGCTCGTCCCAGCAGTCCGAGCAATAGGAATGATCGTCGTCATCAAAGTATGCATCGTAGCTGCGCAGGATGCAGCCACAGTCGTGGCAGCGGACATAGTGCTCGTCAAAACAGCCCTCGCAGAGCGTGTGATGATCGTCCTCAATGGCGCTTTCCTGATAGATGCGATCGCCGCAGCGGTCACAGGTTACTGTCAAACGATCTACACAGTCCTCACAGAGCCAGTCGCCCTCTACCTCAAACATCTTGCTGATCGGGTGCTCTGCACCACAGTTGTCGCAAATTCGAGTATCTTTCATTTTGGTTTCCTCCATTCAGTATTTGTTGGGTTGTTGATACTTCATGGAGATAATATGTAATTGAAAATACTCTTATTTACGGAAATAGTACAAATCCCCCATTTCTGCACACATAAATGGGGGAAATCTTCTGTGTTCCGCGTTCTGACGGTATACTTTTTACACTTATACTTATTATTACTATTATTCTTATTATACACTGTGGAAAAAGTATCTATGCGGAACGCAGAACGCGGAACAGACCATTTTTTCAATTCAAGCAAGGCAAATTGCACAATGCTTATTTTTGCATCTCAGCCACCTGTTTTAGACGGTCTTTCGCAACATATTCTCGTGCAATTTTTAAGTCTTTGTCAGTGTAGAAATCAATCGCTTTCTGCAGTTCACATATTTTATTCCGTTCTTCATTAAAAAATGCAGAATGATCCTTCTTATCCACTGCACCAATCAAATAATGCGGTGTTACATTCAATATATAGGCGAGTACTTGTAAGCGTTCAACATCAATATCCTTATTCTTTTTGCGTTCAATCCGTGAAATACATTCAACTGAACAACCAATAGCTTTTGCCAAATCCTTTTGTGAATAACCCTTTTGTAAATAACTCTTTTCTTCTCGCGCTTGCCTCAAACGCTCCGCATAAGCCTGATGTGTTTCTTCAATACCGTTTATCTCATAGCATTTATCCACAAAATACTTTGAAATATCGAAAAAATTTCCTTTCGCTTTAATTTCCGCTCTTAATTCTTCTGACATTTGAAATTTTGCAGGAGGCATTTTCACTTCTCCACCCTTCGTTTATCGTTGCTCATGCTTGAATTCCATTATTTATATAATACTCCATTTCATATGGATTGCCAATAGATTATTATACGAATTCGCATTATCATTTGTTTATTCTCACCAAGCGCTTGAGTGGAATAAATCTACACGAAAGGATCATAGTATATGAATTCCATTCTTTCCGAGGATTCACCGGAGTTTCCACTACAAATCCCCCTGTACTTCACACCGATCATATTTGAAGCAGCAGAAGCTACTTCAAGCATAGCGAATCCGTCTAATACTTCCACTGTTCCACCGGTCGCATCGGTTCCTAACTCTCCATTTACCAGCGTTGCACCGATACCCCAAATCACTGTGCAACCATCTTCGCTGAACACGCTTGCAAAGCAGAACTTAGCGCATCAAATCTCGGAAATGCGTCAAAAGCGCACCGAAGTACTTCCGACCGAAGTCACACATTCTCCTGTCCCTCCCGTAATAGAGCGTCCCAAAGCGGCTAATGCAGCGGCAATCGCCAAACGCATCGCCTCGACCGGTAAAATCCGAATCTATCAAGAGCACGTTTACTGGTACGAGAACGGCTGGTATCATCTGCTGCAGACCGGTGAACTGCGCCGCCTGATGCGTTCTCTCTGTACTGCCGACATTGAAAAACACAGCAGCAAGCGGGTTTTCGAGGACATCGAAGTCTTCCTGCTCAGCAATTCCAAGCTGCTTGCTGAACCACCAGGCAACCATTCGCTGCTCTGCATCCAGAACGGTATCTATGATATGACAACGAACACCATATCGCCGCATACTCCTGCCTACTTTTTCACGCATTGTCTGAATGTATCGCTGCCTACTCTGTGCCATGGTACGCCGCACTTTGACAATTTCATAGGTTTTATCACCGGAAATGATTACGCTCTGCAAATGCGTATCTGGCAAATGCTCGGCTATATTTTTGCCTGTGATACCGATGGTAAGGTATTCTTCCTGCTGCAAGGTGTCAGCAACAGCGGCAAAAGCGTGCTGCTTGAGTTGCTGCGCTCTATGTTCAATCCCGAAGCTGTGAGCACACTTGATCTTTACCGTCTTGGCGACCGTTTTTCCGGTGCAGCCCTGATTGAAAAGAAGCTCAATATCTGCGGTGATCTTCCTAATCGTACGCTCTCGGCACAGGCCGTTGCAACGCTCAAACAGATCACAGGACGCGATCTTATGACAGTGGAGGAAAAGTATAAGCCGCTTGCAACCATGGCACCAGCGATCAATCTCGTGTTCGCATCGAACTTTCCGATTCGGATGGCCGAAGAAGATACGGCGCTGTTATCCCGCATGGTGGTGATACCTTTTCGGTTCTCTATCCCTACGGAACAGCAGGATCATCTACTCACACAGAAAATCCTTGCCGAGCGGGACGGCATCTTTCTCCGCGCAATCCACGCATATCACCGTCTGCTTGCGGACAAGTACATCTTTGCAGGACAGGCCCTCGTCGATCAACTGTTATCCCAGTCCTACGCATCGCCTGTGGCCGAGAACCAGAATATTGCTGCATTTCTAAATGATTGCTGTATCCTGACCGGTGACAACAGCTTTACTTCTACACAAGACCTGCATGAAGCCTGCACCGCCTATTGCGTGAAACACGACTTGCCGATCATAACCGATCGGACACGCTTTTCGCGCATACTGCGCAGCCAGCTTGCGAATAAAGTCGAGCCGAAAAAAATACGGATCGGTGACAAGACCCACAATGGGTACATTGGAATTAAACTATCGAACCAATAAGGAGAAACAAATTATGGGTAAGCATAAAAATAACTATAAAAGCAAAAATGGCCGCTACTATGTTCTCAAGGGCAGCAATGCCGTTATGATCGCCTACAACTGGGATCAGGCAAACGAATGTTTCCGGAAGTACATCTGCTCTCCTAAACGTCAAATCTCACACTGCTCTTACTTAGACGCACAGCACGATGCGCTGAACCACCTAAGAGAGATTGCACCCGGTCTTCCTATTCCACTCGAACTGCCGCTTGGCCGTATTATCACGGTCCGGTCGCTCATGCAGCAGTACTTAGGCAATACGGAGGTCTGATTCTATGACAGCACAAGTAAAATGTATCACCTTATCCGCCCGTGATCTGGCTGAACTGCTCGGCATAAGCCGTAGCGCTGCCTATGCGCTCTTTCACCGCGAAGATTTCCCAACACTCAAAATAGGCCGCCGCCTGCTTGTAACACACGATGCACTGATGCAATGGCTCAAAGAGGACGCCGCCAAGAAAAGCGCCTGAATATGCAGCAGAGGGCAAGGTCTAAAACCTTACCCTCTGCTTATCTCACGCACAGCATTTATCCCCAGCTTGTGCAAAACTTGCATACCTATGCTATACTATTTACATACAATCGAACTGTATGTGCCGGAAAGGAGTATTCTTTTACTTATGGCACGAAAAAATAAAAAGCGTGAAGCCGGAAGCGGCTCTATTACCAAACGGAAAGACGGCCGCTGGCAGGGTCAGTACGTGTCCGACTATGATCCGAAAACCGGCAAGCTGCGTCGTCATACCATTTACGGCAAAACGCAGAAAGAGGTCGCAGAGAAACTGCGTGCTGCAACCTCCAGTATTGACAACGGCACCTTTCAGGAACCGCGTAAAATCACGATAGCCGAATATGCCGCAGAATACATGGCAACTCATGTTGCCACGCTGACCGATTCCACACAGCGCAGTTACGAGAAAAATCTTCGGCTGCATATTCTTCCCGCACTGGGTACTCGCCGTTTGACCGACCTCACCCACCGCGAGGTACAGCGCTTTGCTTCGTCTTTAAGCGCAGGCGGTAAAGGACTTGCCCCCAAGACTGTACACACCGTATTCGGCACGCTGCACGCCCTGTTGACCGCCGCACAGCGCGATGAGATCTTACAGCGCAATGTTGCTGACTTCTGCTCTCTGCCGCGTGTAACGCAAACCCGCGCCAAAGCGATCACCTCTGCCGAGCTGAATCAGTTTCTCGATCTGATCCGCAAGGACGAATTCTATTATCTGTTCTTCCTCGATATTTTCTCCGGTATGCGCCAGTCCGAAATTCTCGGCTTGCGCTGGGCTGATATTGACTGGAACCGAAACAGCCTTGTTGTACGCAAGCAGCTCCAGCAGAAATGCAAGAAAGGTGATTACAGTTATACGCTCATTGACCCGAAAGAGAACAAGCAGCGGCGTATTATTCTGGCGGAAACGGCTATGCTTACGCTTCAGAAGCAGCGCACCAAGCAGCAGCGTCAGCGTTTAGCCGCCGGACCGCTGTGGAACAATCCGTTTGATCTGGTTTTCACCAATGAATTTGGCCGCGCACTCAACCACCAGACCGTATACAAGCACCTCAAGCGTCTGCTGCGTTCCTGCGGTATGGGGGATTATACGTTTCATTCTCTGCGCCACTCATTCGCTACGATTTCGCTGGAAAACGGCGATGATATTAAGACCGTACAGACGAATTTAGGCCACAGCACGGCTTCGTTTACGCTGAAAACCTACGCTCATGTCAGTGACCAAATGCAGCGCAGCAGTGCCGCCCGTATGGAGGAGCTGATCTCCAGTCTAGGAGCCGTAAATTAGCCCGTTGCTGTCACGATTGCTGTCAAGAAAAATTAAGTCGTTCTAAAAGTTATCGTTTTCTATCTATAAACGCAGAAAAGCTGCACTTTCCATAATAAAAAGTGCAGCTTTCATGGCGGAGACAGAGAGATTTGAACTCTCGCGCCGATTTCTCGACCTACTCCCTTAGCAGGGGAGCCCCTTCACCAGCTTGGGTATGTCTCCATGTCAAGGTATTGAGTTGTACGCGGAGTTATCCTCGATCGAACCCTCCGCGCGCAATCTCGTGATTGGCGGAACGGGTGGGATTCGAACCCACGCGCCCTTTCGGACAAACGGTTTTCAAGACCGCCTCGTTATGACCACTTCGATACCGTTCCGTATCTTGCCCGATAAGCAAGATTTATTATACAGGAATTTCTCCTGCTTGTCAACAGCTTTTTACAAGAAGAACGACTGTTACAGCCGCTCTTCCCATTCTTTTACCTTAAAACCCGGAAGAGCAAAGTCCTCGCCGATGAGCAGCGGGCGCTTGACCAGCATGCCATCGGTCGCGAGCAGCGCATACTGCTCGTCCTCGGTCATGGCCGGCAGCTTGTCTTTGAGTCCCAGCGCCTTATACTGCAGGCCGCTCGTATTAAAGAACCGCTTAAGCGGCAGACCGCTCTTTTCATGCCACGCACGCAGCTCCTGCTCGGTCGGATTGTCCTGCTTGATATCACGCTCGTCAAACGCCACACCGCGCTCCTGCAGCCACGCCTTCGCCTTCTGGCAGGTCGAGCATTTGGGATAGCATACAAACAGCATTTCGTTGTCCTCCTCTGTTAATTCTCATCTGCCGTCTGCGCTGCGTCCGAGCGGCACAGGCAGAACAGCTCAGCGGCCAGCATAACGCACGCTGCTGCAGCCAGAATGCCGCGCAGCACCATTTTGATCGACCACATGGACGGGATGCCCATCAGCATAGCCAGACCGTAGCCGCCGATATCCGACACCGACATGGTGACCGCCACTGCGGCAAAGAACGCCAGCATAGCCGGTGCCGGCTTGCCAAACAGCAGACGCGCCAGTTCATAAAACGCCAGCACAATCATCACATCCGCTACCAGTCCAAAGCCAAACGACGCCAGCTTCGGATCGGTGCAGGTCATGCGGTAGTTGACCAGCAGATGCAGGCAGCTCCAGAACAGCGGTACGAGCGTCATTGCGGCGCTCTTTTCCGTCATCTGTACGCCCTGTGCCTTGGCCAGACCGATCATGCAGCCGCCGGTCAGCACGCCCATGATCGCGTAGACGATCTCCAGAACGCGCGCCCATGCAGCCGCGTCCTGCTCTGCCGTGGTGATGGTCAGATACAGGTAGCCCAGACTGCCCGCCGCTACAATCAGTCCCGCAACGACAGCCGCCATGCGGAACAGCGTCTCTTTCGTGCCGATCAGCTGCTCAAACGGCACCTTATTGCGCGTCTTAAGCGGCAGCGCCAGCACAGCATATACAATTGCACTGATAGCGAACAGCGCGATTACGAACCAGATCCATTTATCGCCTGCCGTCGGCAAGCCGGTGCTTACGTCAAAACCGTTCAGCAGGTGCAGCGCGCGCAGCGCAATCCCCGGAACACACAGCACGACCGCCAGAATCGGCAGAAGCTTCGTTGCTTTCATGTTGTTTCCTCCATTAAGAGATAGTATTAAACGCTACTATTATAGCATACTTGCCGCAAGGCTTCAATACAGCGAATAATTGATATTTGCATATAAAAACAACCGCCTGTTCAAAACAGACGGTTGTTTCGCACATTGCGCGTGTTCAATAGAATTTGCCGTACAAATTCCAAACGGACGACTTTGGAATGGCCTGCGGTCCGTTCCTGCTTGCCGGTGAAACCGTGGTTCCGCGACAGCAATCAGTGCTGGCTTACCTTGGGCATCTGCACCTTTTCCTGTGCATTGAACTCCGTGTTTGCCGGGGTCTGCTTGCTCATGCCGAGCTTGAGCAGAATCGGCGTTACCAGCGTAGTAACGATAACGACCAGTACGATCGGCGGGAACATGTGCGGGTCGATCAGACCGGCCTGCTCGCCCTTCTGTGCTACGATCAGCGCAACCTCACCGCGGGATACCATACCCAGACCGATGGAGAATGCATCATAGGTCTGGAAGCCCATGACGCGGGCACCGAGGCCACAGCCGATGATCTTGGTCAGGATTGCAACGATGGTCAGTACCACTGCGAAGATCGCCATGGTGCTGGTCAGACCTTCCAGGTTGGTCTTAATACCGATGGAAGCGAAGAACAGCGGAGAGAACAGCATGTAGCCGAGCACGTTGGTCTTGCTTGCGACATAGTCACGCGCAGAGGACAGACGGCACATTACGATGCCTGCGAAGTATGCACCGGTAATATCTGCAATACCGAAGTAACGCTCCGCAACGTAACTCATCAGGAATGCGAATGCAACCGCATAGATCGCGATACGGCGATGACGATGCCACTTTTCCTCCATCTTGAGGAATACGCGGTACATAACGATACCAACAACCAGCACAAAACCGAAGAACGCAACGATGCGGCCGAGCACCAGAACCGGCTTTACAGTCGGATCGGTCAGTGCGGTCAGGACGGTCAGTACCACGATACCGAGGATATCGTCGATAACGGCCGCGCCGAGGATCGCCGTGCCGACTTTACTTTTCAGCTTGCCCATCTCACGCAGGGTCTCAACGGTGATCGAAACCGAGGTAGCCGTCAGAACGACACCGATGAAAGCAGCCTTCAGCATGTTCATCGGGTCGGTCGGATCATTGTCGAACGCCAGATAGCATGCAACACCACCGATTAGCGGCACGATAACACCGATCAGCGCAATAACGAAGGACGCAAAACCGGTGGTTTTCAGCTCGTCCAGATCGGTATCCATGCCTGCGTTGAACATCAGGATGATTACGCCGATCTCAGCAGCCTTTACCAGAAAATCCGTTTCGCCTACCCAGCCGAGGCAGCTCGGGCCGACCAGCACACCGGCAATCAGTGCACCGACAACCTGCGGCATATGCACGCGCTCCGAAGTAAGGCCGAATACCTTTGTGAACAACATGATGATCGCAATCGTCAACAGAAAGTCATATGACATTGTTCCCACCCTTTCTTAATGTGATAACCTTTTGCATAGAATATTATACTCTTTTTCGCGCAAAGAACCAGCTAAGATTTCAATTTTTGCTCCGTGATTTTGAACGAAATTACCAAATCTATGGTCAATCCTATGTGCATTCTGCCAATTCCCCTATTTTCTGGCATTATCCAGCAAATCCTTCCGAAATCGCCTGTTGTCCCTCTGCGAAGATATGCGTGCGCGCGCCCATGCGTCCGTAAAATACAAATCGGCAGAACGGACCGACCACAAAGATCTACAGCGGGTACGCCAGCAGAAAGCCTAACTCGTCTGACTTGGTTTTGAACACTGTTTTTTCTGCCCCGTCTATGCCGCAAGGCAAAAAAAGAACGCCTTGCGAGCATAAGCTTGCAAGGCATTGAAATTTCAGTTTTTTCCATTATATCATATTGTGTGGAAATTTCAAGTGTTTTTTTCTTCGCCTATTCCTATTATATATAGCCGCCGCTTGAGAAGCGAACGAAATGTGCGCTGACGCCGCGCGGGCGCACAAGAGGGTAGACACCTGCGGTTTCCACCCTCTTGTGTATCTCCCCTTTCCCTTAGAGGGTCTGGCGCAGACCAGAGACCGGCGACCGCTCCGAAATGGGGGAACGACAGTCGGGTTACCGTTGCGTGTCTTTCGTGAAATATTCGCAGTTCACAGATAGATTACTGCTACACAGGTGGTTTACTCTACGCAGGCGCGGCATAACCGTGCCGCGCAATTCGTAAGCGCGTTATGATAGACAGCACCTACGAGGATAAATTGTACCAAATGTCTAAATTCGTAGGTGCCGTGCGTTACAACGTGCCAAGGATTTGCGCGGCACTGTCATGCCGCGCCTTGCGTTGATTAACCCGCATGTGTAGCAGAACGGTATCTGACCCTGCGAACAGGTTGCTCAAGAGGACGGACTCCGAAGGTAGTTCGTCCGTAGCAGAGAAAAAATCCTCTGCCGTCCCCCTATTTCGCAGCGGGCACATGTTGGCAATCTGCGCCGGACTATCAAGCAAGGGAAAGGCAGGAGTTCAAAGAGGAAGGAAAACCGCAGGTTGTCCTTCCTTTTTGCCCACCGCCGTGGGTACGGCATCGTCCCCGCGGCGGGTGCCGCGACGCTCCCGCCGTCCGCAGACGGCGAATCCCCCCGCTGAATCTCAGCGAAAAACTCTCCGCCCGTTAGGGACGAACACGCTGACGCAGTTCGTGCACCCCGGCTTTCCAGTGCAGAAAAGGAGCCGCCCGTTAGGAGCGAACACACTTACGCAGTTCGCGTACCCAGCTATCCGGTGCCAAGAATGCCCGACCGCTCTGCTGTTTTAGGCAAAAGTAAAAACCCCATTCCAACCGGAACAGGGTTTTATACTTCGCTTTTATATGTGTTCAGGAATTAGCCCTGAGAGATAGCGCCTACCGGGCAGGAACCTGCGCAGGTACCGCAATCTACACATGCGTCAGCGTTGATCTCGTACTTGCCGTCGCCCTCAGCGATAGCGCCAACCGGGCACTCGCCAGCGCAAGAGCCGCACATAATGCAGCCGCCACCGATAACATATGCCATTGGTATTGCACCTCCAAATGTATTTTACAATTATCATTTTACCACAAGATTTAAAAAAAGCAACAAAAACAAGTGGTTAGTCTTTGGTAACTTTTATCATAGTACACAATTTGGGTCAGTTTATGAAAAATCGAGAAAAATCGTGATTCAAAGCGATATAGCGAGAAAACTCACGGTTAGCCTTATCTACCTCACTTTAATAGTCAGAAATGGTCAAATTTTTCTCTTGATTTTAGACGCCTCCGGATATACAATATAGACAATGATCAGGGAAGGTCAGATGAGTGAGTACCTTCCCCGGAAGGAAGTGAAACACCATGAAAATGTCCGATGTGATCGCCGACTTCATCGGTGAGATGTTGTCAGACGGCGGCGGCGTTGCTGAGCTGCAGCGCAAAAGCCTTGCTGACCGGTTTTCGTGCGTACCGAGTCAAATCAATTATGTGATAGAGACCCGCTTCACACCGGAGCATGGTTATCTGGTTGAGAGCCAGCGCGGCGGCGGCGGTTTCATCCGCATTATCCGTCTGCTGGATGACAAGCAGCGCACGCTGCTCGAAGCGGCACGCGGTATCGGCGGACGGCTGAGCCAGAACGACGCGGCGCGGCTGACACGCGCACTCGTTTCCGCTGAGCTGCTTACCCAGCGTGAAGGTCAGCTGCTGCTGTCCGCCTGCTCGGACGGTGCGCTGGCGGAGGTTGATAAGACCGACCGCGACAGACTGCGTTCTGCGATTTTCCGATGCGCAGTCATGGGTGTTGCAACAACGTGATGCCCTTTTCTCCGTAAACACTACATTATATGTAATCTCTCAGAGAGGAGTTTTGACTTATGAAATGCGAAAAATGCGGCAAGAATGAAGCTACCATGTATTATAAGGAAACCGTAAACGGTGTCACCCGTGAGATGCACCTGTGTCCGAAATGTGCACAGAAGGAAAACCTCGGCGGTGCGTTTGAAAACGCATTTCAGTCGATGAACCACTTCTGGAGCGATCCGTTCCATTCGTTCCTCGGCGGCGGCTTTGGCAGCCTGTGGAATGACATGCTGGGCGAGGTAGCTCCGACCGCTACCATGCTCGGCACCGAGCGCAAGTGCCCGACCTGCGGCATGACCGAAAGCGAACTGCGCCGCACCGGCCGCGTCGGCTGCCCGGACTGCTACGCCACGTTTGCGGACATTCTGAATCCGTATGTGCAGAAGATCCACGGCGCAACGCGTCATATCGGCACGGCACCGGCGGCGCCCGAACAGCCCAAGGCTGACCCGGTGGCTGACCTCAAGGCACAGCTGAAAGCGGCAGTTGAAAGCGAAGATTACGAGCGCGCAGCAAGCCTGCGCGATGAGATCCGCAGAATGGAGGGTGAACAGAAATGAGTATGTTTGAGATTCACGGCGGCTTTACCGGGCTGGCAGCGTCCAGCCGCGTACGCCTGGCACGAAATATTAAAGGCTATCCGTTCCGTCTGACCGAACAACAGCACAGCGAAATTGCTGACAAGGTATTCGCTGCACTGAAAGAAAACCCGACCATCGGCCCGGAGTTTGACAAAAAGCAGATCATCCCCCGTTCGACCGAAGCCTCGCAGCTGGTCGAGGAACACCTCATCTCCCCCGAGCTGGCGCAGAACGGCGGCTGGCTGATTGTCTCCAAGGACAGCAGCGTGTCCATCATGGTCGGCGAAGAGGATCACCTGCGTCTGCAGGTCATCGGCACCGGCCTTTGCCCGAAGGAATGTCTCGAAACCGCAAACCGTGTAGCTTCGCTCATTGAAGCGGCGCTGCCGTTCGCGTATGACGAGCGCCTCGGCTACCTGACCGCCTGCCCGACCAATATCGGCACCGGTCTCCGCGCCTCCATCATGCTGCACTTGCCGATGCTGACCGCAACCGAGCAGATGGACCGCATCATCGGCTACGCGGGCAGCCGCGGCTGTGCCGTTCGCGGCACCTACGGTGAAGGCTCGCAGGCGGTCGGCGGATTCTATCAGGTGTCCAATCAGGTTACTCTCGGTGCGTCTGCCGCAGAGCTGACCGACAAGCTGGTAGAGACCGCGACCACTATCATCGACGCCGAGAAAAAGGCGCGTGAGCAGGTACGCAGCCAGAACGAACCCGCACTGCGCGACCGTATTTACCGCGCAGCAGGCACGTTGCGGAGTGCATATCTGATTGACACGAATGAAGCCGTTCAGTGCATTTCCAATGTTCTGATTGGTCTGCAGATGGGTTTCCTGTCTGGCATGGACGCGCAGAAGCTGTACGCACTGGAGGAGCACATCCGTCCGGCAATGCTGAACGGCGCACCGCAAGACCGCGATAAGAAACGCGCGGAAATCCTGCGTGAAGCGACAAAGCCTATTCAATTCAACTAATCATCTGTCCCGCAGGGGCGCACAGTGTGCGCCTACTCCAACCACGATGCTGAAATCCGGGCGCACACTGTGCGCCCCTGCGAGGACGTTTTACCCCTAAACCAAGCTATTTTCCTACTCTGAAAGGAGTGTTATTTATGTTCTATCAAAATCGTTTTACCGAGCGTGCCCGTCAGGCACTGTCGCTTGCACAGGAAGCGGCCGCTTCGTTCGGTCACAGCTACATTGGCTCGGAGCACCTGCTGCTCGGCCTGCTGCGTGAGGGCGGCGGCCCTGCCGCAAAGGCACTCACTGCCGCCGGCGTGACCGATGAAGCACTCGTTAAGCAGATTGAAGATCTGTCCGGCCGCGGCACCCCGGATTCCACCGCGCCGCAGGGCATGACGCCGCGCACCAAGCGCATTGTAGAGCTGTCCGTACAGTCCGCGAATGAGATGGGCACCGGCTATGTCGGCACCGAACATCTGCTGCTCGGCATCCTGCGCGAAGGGCAGAATGTGGCACTGACCGCACTGGCCAACCTGCGTATCACCCCGCAAATCCTTGTTGAGAAGCTGAATGAG
Source organism: Butyricicoccus sp. AM05-1 (assembly GCF_003474415.1). Taxonomy (NCBI): domain Bacteria; kingdom Bacillati; phylum Bacillota; class Clostridia; order Eubacteriales; family Butyricicoccaceae; genus Butyricicoccus; species Butyricicoccus sp. AM05-1. Next base: position 118,902 of record NZ_QUDG01000010.1, read on the forward strand.
GCGCTCGGCGGCGTACAGGACAGCGTTTCCGGCGAGCCTGGTACTGCTGCAAACGGCGGCGCTGACAGCAAGGACGCACTCAGCCAGTTCGGCCGCGACCTGACCGCCGCTGCCAAGGAGGGCAAGCTGGACCCGGTTATCGGCCGCTCCAAGGAGATTCAGCGTGTCATCCAGATTTTGTCCCGCCGTACCAAGAACAACCCGGCGCTGATCGGTGATCCGGGTGTCGGCAAGACCGCCGTTGTTGAGGGTCTTGCTCAGAAGATTGTTTCCGGCGACGTACCGGAGACCCTGAAGGGCAAGCGCTTGATCTCGCTCGACCTGACCGGCATGATCGCAGGCACCAAGTACCGCGGCGAGTTCGAGGAGCGCATCAAGAAGGTCATCGAAGAGCTGACCGCCAAGAAGGACACCATCCTGTTCATTGATGAGATGCACATGCTGATGGGCGCCGGTGCGGCTGAGGGCGCAGCTGACGCTGCGAATATCCTGAAGCCGGCGCTGAGCCGCGGCGAGGTACAGGTCATCGGCGCAACTACGCTGGACGAGTACCGCAAGAATATTGAGAAGGATGCCGCTCTGGAGCGTCGTTTCCAGCCTGTTCAGATCAACGAGCCGTCCGCCGAGGATGCCGTTGAGATTTTGAAGGGTCTGCGCGACAAGTACGAAGCACATCACCGCATCAAGATTCCGGACGAGGCCATCGAAGCCGCTGTCAAGCTGTCTGTCCGCTATGTAACCGGTCGTTATCTGCCGGATAAGGCAATCGACGTAATTGATGAGGCCTGCTCCCGCGTTCGCCTGTCCAGCCTGACCACTCCGCCGGATTTGAAGCAGCTCGAGGACGAAATCGCCGCCGTTGCCGCAAAGAAGGAAGAGGCCGTCAAGGGTCAGGACTTTGAGAACGCTGCCAAGCTGCGTGACGAGGAGAAGTCCAAGCGCGAAGCGATGGAAACCCGCAAGAAGGAGTGGGCTGACCAGCAGACCAAGTCGCACGGTGCTGTCACCGAGGACGATATTGCCGCCGTTATCTCCGGCTGGACCGGTGTTCCGGTTGCTCAGCTGACCGAGGACGAGGGTCAGCGCCTGCTGCACCTCGAGGATACGCTGCATCAGCGTGTCATCGGTCAGAGCGAGGCTGTAACCGCCGTTGCTAAGGCAATCCGCCGCAGCCGTGTCGGCCTGCGCGACCCGAAGCGCCCGATTGGTTCGTTCCTGTTCCTCGGCCCGACCGGTGTCGGCAAGACCGAACTGAGCAAGGCACTGGCCGAGGCCATGTTCGGCGATGAAAATGCGCTGATCCGCATTGATATGTCCGAATATATGGAGAAGCACGCCGTTTCTCGTATGATCGGTTCGCCTCCGGGATACGTTGGCTACGATGAGGGCGGCCAGCTGTCCGAGAAGGTTCGCCGTCATCCGTACTCGGTTGTCCTGTTCGACGAGATCGAGAAGGCACACCCGGATGTATTCAACATCCTGCTGCAGATCCTTGAAGATGGTATCCTGACCGACGGTCAGGGCCGCCATGTAGACTTCAAGAATACCATCATCATCATGACCTCCAACATCGGTGCACAGAAGATCACCGGCAGCGGCCGCAAGTCGCTCGGCTTCGCGGATGGCCAGCCGGAGAACGCCGCAGAGCGCACCTTTGAGCAGATCAAGGCCGACGTTATGGCGGAACTCAAGACCGCGGTTCGTCCGGAATTCCTCAACCGTATTGATGACATCATCGTGTTCAACCGTCTGAACGAGGACGAAATTGCACAGATTGCCGACGGCATGCTGCGCAAGGTTGCTGCCCGCATGCAGGATATGGAGATCACCATGGATTGGACCGAGGCCGCCAAGAAGCACCTTGCCAAGGCTGGTTTTGATCCGGTTTACGGTGCCCGCCCGCTGCGCCGCGCCGTTACCAACGAGGTCGAGGATCTTGTTGCCGAGGAATCCCTCGAGGGCAAGATCAAGAAGGGCGACAGCGTAACGCTCGATGCCGCCGACGACAAGCTGGTACTGACGCATAAGGACGCAAAGGCTCCGGCAGAAAACGAAAATAAGGACGAATAATCCTTATCTGGATAGCGAAAGAGGTACGATTCGTAAGAATCGTACCTCTTTTTTGTGCAGAATTGATAATGGATAATGAGCGTAACAATTATGCCTTCTGAATCCTTTGCAATCGTGTAACCGTAGGGGCGCACAGTGTGCGCCCAAAACCCGTGTTATTTTACGTTTCGTGGGAGCACACTGTGCTCCCCTACGATGTAGGCTGTGCAAATCGTTTGATACGGTATCGTTTTCTCTAAATTTATACTTCCAGGACGAACCGATTTACAGTATAATAAAATATATATCAGACAAGGCGGTGATACCATGTTAAGCGCACGAATCAAAGCAATTTTCGTCCTGCTGCTCGCCACCATTGTGATTATGGCCGTCACGGTCAAAAACACACCGCCGGTTTCGGAATATATGCAGACCGGAATCCGGCTGTCCGACCTGCCAGACAAGGAGTGTGTTGCATTTATGGCATCCAAGGGGGCACACATGCCGGGTCATTACAAGCAATCGCTTTATTTTCCGGCTGCAACCAAGGACTATATCACCACTTTCGAGCAAAACCCGTATAAAACACTGCGTGGCGTATACAGCGACACATCCACAAATCAATACGTCGAAGATGTCCGCAAAATCGTGAACGACTATTACGGGATTTACCATGTTGAATATTATCTCGACCACGACCCTGAATATCCCAGTGTAGGCGCCGAACAATGAACCAAAACAGCACAAAAAAAGCCTCTGTCCATCGGACAGAGGCTTTTCTATCAAATCTGAACGATATTCAGTTGATTATTTGGACTCCTTAGCAGCCTTGATTGCGTCGATCATCATCGGAACAACCTT